>CALGGN010000352.1 GCA_937915915.1 uncultured Selenomonas sp.
TATCCGCCGCAAAGCCATCCGCCATATGGAAAAAGGCCGTGTCGTGATCTTCGGCGCGGGCACGGGCAATCCGTATTTTTCCACGGATACGACGGCAGCCCTGCGGGCGGCGGAAATCGAGGCGGATGTGATTCTCATGGCGAAGAAGGGGACGGACGGCATCTATGATTCCGATCCGAACAAGAATCCCGATGCCAAGAAATTCCATGAGCTTTCCTATATCGAAATCCTGAACAGGGGGCTTGCCGTCATGGATACGACGGCGACGAGCCTTTGCATGGATAATAAGATTCCTTTGGTGGTGTTCAATATCGACCAGCATGAGAATATCGTGAAGGCTGCGCTCGGCGAGGACATCGGAACGACAGTTGGGGGGGACAAATAATGGTCAAAGATATTTTATCCTCTCAGGAGGATCGCATGAAAAAGAGCCTGGAGGCGCTCAAGCATGAGTATGGCTCTTTGCGCGCGGGACGTGCGACACCGTCCCTTTTGGACAAGGTAATGGTGGACTACTACGGTACGCCGACGCCGGTCAACCAAGTGGCGAAGGTCTCCGTGCCGGAGGCGCGCATGATCATGATCCAGCCATGGGAAAAATCCTTGCTTCATGATATCGAGAAGGCTATCATGAAGTCGGATCTCGGACTTTCCCCGAATTCGGACGGCACTGCGATCCGCTTGGCGATTCCGCAGCTCACCCAGGAGCGCCGTCAGGAAATCGTGAAGACGGTGGGCAAGAAGGCGGAGGAAGCCAAGGTTGCCATGCGGAATGTGCGCCGTGATGGGAACGACGCCATCAAGAAATTGGAGAAGGCCAAGGAAATCACGGAGGACGAGTCCAAGAAGGGGCAGGAAGATATGCAGAAGCTGGTGGACAAATATATCAAACTGGTGGATGGCGCGAAGTCCTCGAAGGAAAAAGAGGTCATGGAAGTCTGATGGACTGCCCGGATATTTTGGCGCGTCCTTGGGACGAGGCGGAAGATATGCTCCGTTCGGCCGGAGTGCGCTACGAAGCGGAGCGGACACGTTCGCCCCGCCATTATTTCAAAACAGATGAGCGAGAGCTCTATGTTGTCCGTGCAAAGCAAGATGCGGACGGAATCTTGTGGGTGACGCTGGCCGCCCGCCAGCAGCATCTGTGAAAGGAGGTGTTCCAGCATGGCATACAAGATCGGTGATGATTGCATTTCCTGCGGCTCCTGCGCCGCTACCTGTCCGGTAGAGGCGATCAGCGAGGGCAAGGAGCACTATGAGATCGACCCAGAGAAATGCGTGGAGTGCGGCGCTTGCGCTGCCGGATGTCCGGTATCGGCAATCGAAGCTCCGTGATGGACGGCCCCTCTTGGCAGATCCGCTGAGAGGGGTTTTTGTTAAGGAACCGGACCGAAACTTGTTTTGGGGTAGTTCCGAAAAGAACAGGAGACTGTACGGTTTATGTGGAACAAGGTATTCGGGGGAGGCACGGAGGACACGTTTGAGGTGCCGAAGAAGGATTCCCCGTTATTTGACAGGATAGATTGGAATCGCCTGCCGCGTCACGTGGCAATCATCATGGATGGCAACGGCCGATGGGCAAAGGGGCAGGGGCTGCTCCGCAGCGCAGGCCATACGGCGGGCGTCAAGACACTCAAGCATATTCTCAAGACCGCTGTGGGCCTGGGACTGGATGCTTTGACGGTCTACGCGTTTTCGACGGAGAACTGGAAGCGGCCGCATGCGGAGGTGGATTTTCTCATGCACCTGTTTTCGGAATATCTGACCAGGGAAATGCAGGAGATGCATGAGAACAATGTGCAGATTCATTTCCTCGGCAGGATTGACGGTCTTTCGGAAGGCCTGCAGCATCAGGTGAGGGAAGCGGAGACGCTCATGCGGGATAACACGGGTGTGAAATTCAACATTGCGGCGAATTACGGAGGGCAGGACGAGATCCTGCGCATGACGCAGACGCTGGCAAAGCGTGCAGCGTCGGGGCAGCTCCGTCCGGAGGATATCAGTGAGCAGATGATCGAGGATACCCTGGACACCCATGGGAATCTTCCCGTGGATCTTGTGATCCGCACGAGCGGGGATCAGCGGCTCAGCAATTTCCTATTGTGGCAGGCCGCGTATGCCGAGTTCTGGTTCACGGATGCGAACTGGCCGGAATTCACGCCGGAGCGCTTCGTGGATGCGATGGTGGACTTCGGGAAGCGGGATCGCCGCTTTGGCGGATTGAATGAGAAGAAATCGTAAGGAGCAAGAGCGGATTGGTGACAAGAATCTTGACAGGCATTGTGGGCATTGCGCTCGCGGCCTTTATCATCCAGACCGGGGATTGGCCTTTTGCGGCATTTGCGCTTGTGCTGCCGCTGATCGGCTGGTATGAATATTCCAAGGCATTCATAAAAAAGGGGCTTCGCACCGCGTTTATCCTGGGTATCCTGGGGATTACGCTGATCTGGGGCTGTGCATGGCTTGGCAATATGGAAGAAATGGTGGCAGTCGTGACAGGGATCACGCTGGTCACGCTGCTTCTGACGGTGTTCCTGCATGGCAGGATATCGCCTGTGGAAGCAGGCATCTCCGTGGGAGGCATCCTCTATGTGGGCATCCCGTTTGCGCATCTGGTCATGCTGCGCTTTCTGGATGACAGGGTGATTGCGACGCAGCTGGGAGGATTCGAGCTGGGCTGCGCATATGTCTGGGTCATGTTCATCGGCACTTGGGCAAGCGATACCTTTGCGTATTTCACCGGCTCTGCCATCGGAAGCCACAAGCTCTGCCCGTCCATCAGCCCGAACAAGACGGTGGAGGGGTTTCTCGGCTCCGTCGTCGGCACGACAGCGTCGATTGCGGCTCTGGGGCATCTCTTTTTTGGATTCCCTTTGCCGGAGATGGCAGTGCTGGGCGTCCTGCTTTCCCTTTTCGCCACCCTTGGGGATCTGGTGGAATCGGTCATCAAGCGCCATACGGGCATCAAGGATTCGGGCAGTCTGATTCCGGGACATGGCGGGGTGCTGGATCGTTTTGACAGTGTGCTCTACACAGCGCCGATGGTCTATTACTTTGCCCTTATCACTCAATGGATGGAGAAATGAGGAATCCGAGATGAAAAAGATTGCGGTTTTGGGGTCGACGGGCTCCATCGGCACGCAGACGCTGGATGTCGTGCGCGCGCATCCGGAGCTGTTTCATGTATCGGTCTTGGCTGCAAACGCAAGCGATGAGCTGCTGCAGCAGCAGATTGAGGAATTCCGGCCGGAGCTGGCGGTGCTTTCGGACGAAGCGGCTTACGGCAGGCTGAAATCACGCTACCATGGCGCGACAGAACTGGCGGGAGGCAGGCAGGCTTTCATTGATGCCGCGGCGTTCGGCGAGGTGGACACGGTAGTGACCTCCATGATGGGGTTTGCAGGGCTGGAGCCCACGATGAAGGCCTTGGAAGCGAAGAAGAATATCGCGCTTGCCAACAAGGAAACGCTGGTGGTGGCAGGCGAGATCGTCATGCGCCGTGCGAAGGAGCAGGGCGTTTCCATTCTCCCCGTGGACAGCGAGCACTGCGCTTTTTTCCAGTGCCTGCAGGGGGAGAAGCGGGACAGCATCGAAAAACTCCTGCTTACCGCATCGGGCGGGCCGTTCCGGGGGAAAAAGAAGGAGGAGCTTGCGCATGCGACGAAGGAGCAGGTGCTGAAGCATCCCACCTGGAATATGGGACAGAAAATCACGGTGGATTCGGCAAGCCTCATGAACAAGGGGCTGGAGGTCATCGAGGCAAAATGGCTCTATGGCGTGTCCTATGAGCAGATCCAAGTGGTCGTGCATCCCCAGAGCATCATCCATTCCATGATCCAGTTCCGGGATGGTGCGGTCATTGCGCAGCTGGGATCGACCGATATGAAGCTCCCCATTCAGTATGCGCTGACCTATCCGGATCGCACGACATCGGATTTTGAGCGTCTGGATTTCTGGAACATGAGGGATCTGACGTTTGAGGAGCCGGATACATCGACCTTCAAAGGGCTTCGTTTCGCCTATGAGGCAGGAGAGATGGGCGGCTCCATGCCCTGCGTGATGAATGCGGCGAATGAAATTGCTGTCGGGGCATTCCTGCGGGATGAAATCCATTTTTTGGATATCTATGATGTAATCGAGGAAACGATGCTGAAGCGTCCTTGCATTCTGGAACCGGAGCTGGAGGAGCTCTTTGCGGAGGACGCATGGGCACGTTCCTTTGCGGCAGAGTTTTTAAGGAAACGCTGATTAAATGAGCTTTTGTCATTGTCGAAGGATTTTTCTGTCAGGCAAGAAAGATGCCGTGAAGTCGTAGCAGAGCTACGTCGAACGGCATCTGACGAAGCATGACAGAAAAAGACTCGGCAAGGGCAAAAGGGAATTAATCAGTGTTTCCTTCCTTAAGATTTGAGTCCAGCAGAGGAAGTACAGCTTTTGCACGTCCTCACGCGAGTATGGAAAGGATAGTGGATATATATGGCGATTTTGGTTTGTGGCGGAGCGGGATATATCGGCTCCCATGCGGTGCATCAGTTGGTGGAGAAGGGCGAGGAAGTCGTGATTGTCGATAATCTGCAGACTGGGCATCGGGGGGCGCTGCACCCGAAGGCGAAGTTTTATGAGGGGGATATCCGGGATGCGGCCGTGCTGGATCGGATCTTTACGGAGGGCAAGATCGAGGCGGTCGTACACTTTGCGGCGAATTCTCTGGTGGGAGAGAGCATGGAGAAGCCGCTCCTGTACTTCAACAACAATGTCTATGGCATGCAGGTGCTTTTGGAGGCCATGGTGCGGCATCATGTGGACAAGATCGTGTTTTCCTCGACAGCGGCGGTCTATGGCGAACCGAAGCGGGTCCCGATCCTGGAGGACGACGAGACGGAGCCAACGAATACCTACGGCGAGACCAAGCGCACGATGGAAAAGATGATGAAGTGGGTGAGCCGTGCGGACGGCATCCGCTACGTCTCTCTGCGCTATTTCAACGCAGCGGGAGCGCTGGAGGACGGCTCGATCGGTGAGGCCCATCGGTGCGAGACCCATCTGATCCCGTTGATCCTGCAGGTGCCCTTGGGACAGCGGGAGCACATCACGGTGTTCGGCGATGATTATGATACGCCGGACGGAACCTGCCTGCGGGACTACATCCATGTGCTCGACTTGGCAGATGCCCATGTGCTGGCGCTGGATTATCTGCGCAAGGGCGGCGAGAGCAACATCTTCAACCTTGGAAACGGCCAAGGATTCTCGGTCAAGGAGATGATCGAGGCGGCGAAGAAGGCAACCGGCAAGGAGATCAAAGTGGAGATGGGCAAGCGCCGTGCGGGTGACCCCGCCCGGCTCATCGCTTCGAGCGACAAGGCGCGCAAGGTATTGGGCTGGAATCCGCGCTTTACGGATGTGGAGCAGGTCATTGGGACTGCGTGGGCGTGGCACCGGAAGCATCCGAATGGATATGGAGATTGAGACGATGAAGGCAACGATTCATGATGTAGCAAAGAGAGCCGGTGTTTCGGTGGCGACGGTATCCCGCGTGGTGAACGGGAATTATCCGGTCAAGGAGGCGACGCGCCAGAAGGTGCAGGATGCCATCGATGCGCTGGAATACGTGCCGAATCTGCAGGCGCGGGAACTGAATCTGCAGCATTCTACCACCATTGGCGTGGTGGTGTCGGGATTCCAGGCACCATTCGCGGAAATTCTGGGGGGAGTGGAACAGGCGCTGCGGCAAAGGAATTATGCAGTGCTCTTGGCTTGCGGGCAGCATGACCCGAAACAGGAGGCAGCCTGTATCCGCGACCTGATGGGGCGCAATGTGTCAGGCCTTGTCGTGGTGAGTCCCCATGCAGAAAATTTCGGGAACGATTTCTATCAGGGCGCCGTCAAGCGCATGCCTGTCGTGTTTGTCAACAGCAGCACGCAGATCGAGCATGCATCCTATGTTTCCGGGGACGAAAAGAAGGGCGCCGAGAAGGCGCTCGCGCATCTCCTGTGGCACGGGCATCAGCGGATTCTGTTCGTGCGCGGCGATGACAGCGATTCCTGCAGGATGAAGGAGCAGGTCTACCGGGAGCTCATGGAGCAGGCGGGCATTCTCAATGAGAGGTACATCCTAGGCATGGGAGGGAGCAAGGCGGAGAGCATGGAGCACGCAACGCGGCGGATTGCACGATACCTGAAGCTGTCGGACGTGTCGGCGATTTTCTGCAGCAATGACCTGATGGGCGTCAGCGCGGTGAATGCGTGCAAGAGCCTGGGGAAATCCGTGCCGGAAGATATTTCCGTCGTGGGCTTCGGCAATATTCCGCTGTTCCATTGCTTCGCCCCGCGGCTCACAACGGTGGATCGGAATATGCTGCAGATGGGCAAGCGTGCGGCTGAGATCATCTTAGAGAAACTCGGCGGCGCGGAGGATCAGCAGGCAGTGGTGGAAAGTATTCTGGTCGAGGGTGAAACGACTGCGGCGTGCAAGGAGATCTGAGCATGATGGAAATCACGGAATTGAAAGTCGGCATGAGCTCTGTGGCAGAGGATATCGTTACGGAGGACAAACTGGCAAATGCGATGGGAAGCGGCAGCCTCGCAGTTTATGCGACGCCTGCGATGACTTGCCTGATGGAAAAGGCTGCGGCGGATCTGGCGCAGCGCTGTCTGCCCGACGGCTGGACTTCGGTGGGGATTTCGCTCCGGGTGGCGCACAAGGCGCCGACGCCGCCGGGGATGAAAGTGCGCGCCGAGGCAAGGGTGACGGCAATCGACGGGCGAAAAATCAGCTATGAAGTCCATGCCTTTGATGAAACAGAAGAAATCGGCAGCGGCACCCACGAGCGCTTTGCCGTGCCGTCGGAAAAGTTCCGGCAGAAGGCGGAGGCAAAGGGAAAAGGTCACATTAGAATTCCATGAAAAAGGAGCGGGAAGGCTTTTCTTCCTGCTTTTTTCGTTATATGATAAAGCTGTTAGCGGTGTGAAGGGCGTGAAAGGATGGTTTTGCGATGGAGGACACGAAGCGCATTTTTATCGTGGAGGATGAGCGGCGCATTGCGCGGTTTGTGCAGATAGAGCTGGAGCATGAGGGCTTTCAGACGGCAACGGAGGATAATGGGAGGCGGGCCTATGAGCGCATCATGCAGGAGGATTACGATTTGGTGCTGCTGGATATCATGCTGCCGGAAATGGATGGCGTGACCATTTGCAGAAAGGTGCGGGAGCTTTCGAACATCCCCATCATCATGCTGACCGCGAAGGCCGAAGTCGAGGACAAGGTGAACGGGCTGGACATCGGGGCGGATGACTACATGACCAAACCCTTTGCCATGCAGGAGCTTCTGGCCCGCATCCGGGCGGCGCTCCGCAAGCATGTGCCGGAGGAAAAGGAAGAGGAGAATGTGGAGCGCTACGTATTGAAGAATCTGGTGCTCTATCCGAGCCGCTATGAGGTGCAGGTGCAGGGAGAGACGGTGGAGCTCACGAAAAAGGAGTATGCGCTGCTGGAATATCTCATGCGCAACAAGCGCACCGTGCTCACCCGGGATCAGATCCTGCAGGAGGTCTGGGGCTACGACTATGTGGGGGACACCAACGTGGTGGATGTCTATATCCGCTATCTGCGCGCGAAGCTGGATGACCGCTTCCATGAGAAATACATCCACACGGTGCGGGGCGTAGGCTATGTGGTCAAGGAATAAGTGGCGCAGATGGCTGCGCTGGTTTTCCTGGCGGGCGAGCTACCTGCGGATTTCCACCAAGATCACCATTTTGTATGCGGCGATTCTGGTCGTGGTGCTTTTCGTCACGAATATCGTCATGGCCATTGGGCTTCATTTCTCCTTTTATCATCAGGCCGAGCGGGAGCTGGAGTTCAGCATGCGGCATACCATGGAAAAGGTGGAGCGCGGCGAGCCCTTCGGGCCGATGTTCTGGCATGACGATCCGGTGCTTTCGGGGGTAGTGCTCCGCATCACGGACAGTCAGGGGAATGTTGTGCTGGAAAATGACAGCCGCTTTCCGCCGATCCAAGCCATTGAGGCCCATATCCGCAAGGATCCTCCCTTTTGGGCCAATGAGCGTATGCAGGTATCCGAGACGCCGAGGTCGTCCCTTTATTATGCGAAGGTGCATGTCCTGCGCGATGGGGAGGCGTATGACATGCACTTCTTCAAGACGATTACGGCGGAAAAGGAATTCCTGGCCACCTTGCTGCGGTTCCTGTTCGTGACGAACATCATCGCCTTCCTGATCGCATTGGCGGCGGGATATTTTCTGAGCAACCGCACGCTGGCGCCGATCCGCGCCATGACGCAGATGGCGCGGCGCATCGAGGTGGAGCGCATGGACCGGCGCATCGAGGTGCCGCCGGTACGGGACGAAGTCACGGAGCTGGCGGATACCTTCAATCACATGCTGGACCGCTTGCAGGCAGGTTTTCGGCAGCAGCAGCAGTTTGTTTCCGATGCCTCCCATGAGCTCAGGACACCGGTGACGGTCATCCTGGGCTATGCGGATCTGCTCTCCCGCTGGGGGCGGCAGGATAAGGAGGTGCTGGACGAGAGCATCGAGTCCATCCGCTCGGAGGCGGAGGACATGCAGAAGCTCATCGAGAAGCTCCTGTTCCTCGCAAGGGCGGATCGGAAGCGGCAGGTGCTTCACAAGGAACCCTTGGAGTTTGCGGAAGTGCTGGACGATGTGATGAAAAAGCTGAAACTGGTGGCGCGGGAGCACACGGTGGAACTGCTGCAAAATGACAAGGGCAAGATTTTTGCGGATCAGGTCATGGTCCGGCAGATGCTGCGCATCTTTCTGGACAACAGCCTCAAATATACGCCCAACGGCGGCCGTATCACGGCGCAATCGATGCGTGAGGGAGAAATCCTGCAGGTCACACTGGCGGACAATGGCATCGGCATCGCGCCGGAGCATCAGCAGAAGGTATTTGAGCGCTTCTACCGCGTGGACAGCTCCCGCACCAAGGCAGAAGGCGGTGTGAGCGGCACGGGGCTGGGGCTTTCCATTGCCTCCTGGATCGCGGAGCAGCATCAGATCAAGATCCATCTGGAGAGCGCACTGGGAGAAGGCACGAAAATACATTTGGAAATTCCGCTGGGAACCGGGAACAGCAGTTCACCGCAGGCAGCGCGGTCGGATGGGAGGGAATCGGATGCATGAAGGGAATCCGGACAAGATTTGTTTTATTACCTGCGTGAATGACGAGGACTGGTACAGCGAATGTCTGCTCTACCTGCAGCATCTGGAGATGCCGGAGGGCATGCAGGCGGAATATCTGCCGATCCGCGGAGCGAAGTCCATGTGCGCGGGCTATAACGAGGGGCTTCGCCGGTCGGATGCGAAATACAAGGTCTATCTGCATCAGGATACGCTGGTGGTGAACAAGCAGCTGGTCCGGGATTTGAAGGCACTGTTCGCGGATGAGAGCATCGGCGCAGTGGGCGTGATCGGATGCCGCAATCTTCCAAGGAGCGGCATCTGGTGGGACGGCATGCGCACCTACGGCCGCGTCCTGCACGCCTGCGAGCCTGAGAGCGTCGTGGATTCCGTAGGCATGCAGCCGGAGGGAGCATATATGGAGGTGGAGGCGGTGGATGGGCTGTTCATCGCGATGCAGTACGATATCCCTTGGCGCGAGGAACTTTTCACCGGCTGGCATCTCTACGACACATCCATCTGCAAGGAAGTGCAGCGCAGCGGCAAGCGCGTGGTGGTGCCGAATCAGACCGAGGAGTTCTGGTGCATCCACTGCCCGAAGGAAAAGCCGCTTGCATCGGATTACCGGGGCTATCAGAAAACCTTTTTGAAGGAATATGGAGCGGAGCTCCATCCGGAGGTGTGAGATGGAAAAAATCAAACCGTTGCTTTTGGATTTTCTGCAGGCAGGGGATGATTTCAAGCGGATTCTTGTGGTGGAGAGCCTGGCATATCTGCCGGGACTTCGGGAGCGGTTTCCCGCGGCAGAAATCCATGCGGCTGCTGCCGATGAGGAGATGGCAGAGCGGGAGGAATACCGGCAGCTTTCCGTTGTGTGGCATTTTCTGGAATACCGGGAAGAGCCGCTGCCGTTTCCAAAGGAATTCTTTGACGTGATCTTTTCGGATCTGACGCTGGAGCATGTGGCGAACCCGCAGGACATCGCGGCAGGCTTTTCCATGTTCCTGAAGCAGACGGGCTGCTGGTTCACCAGCTTTCGGAATATCCGCTGTTGGAAAATCCTGAAGCAGCTTATGGATGGGCACTACAGCGGTCTGGTTTCACGGCTTTATGCGCGGCCGGACTTTGAGAAACTGCTCTACGCTTCTTTTTACAAGGAAGTCCGCATGCTGCCCGTGCGGAAGGAGGCGCCGCAGGAACTTTTGGAGCGCCTGTTGGCGTGCGGCTTCGAGAATCTGCAGGGCGATCTGGAGACGGAGTTCTGGCTCGTGCGTGCGGCGCGCTCCATGCCGGAGCTTTCGCTGCTGAAATCCATGTACACCTTTGAGGAAAGGAAGGCGCTCTCCCGCATTCTGCACCGTATCGAGTACGATATCGAGACGAAAAAGAGCGTGCGGGCCTTTTGGGAGCTGTATGAGCGGACGGGCATGTTCGAGGACTACGCGGCGGAGTTCGTCCATGAGGCTGTGATGCACAGGGAGCATTTCTACGAGAATCTTCTCCGCTGGTCAGCGGAAAAAGCTGACGCTGCCATGCGGATGAAGGTGCTGGAGTATGGGCCGGCGGGCATCGCAAAAGCGGGGGACTCTTGATACCTGTAATATAGTGACAGGTCTGCAGTACAAACACGGATTTGTGCTGCAGACCTTTTGTTGTGGTGCGTCTGGCGGCGCAACGTTTCTAGTATAACACGTTTTAAATAGCTTGCTGTTTCACGCAGGATAAATTTTCATGAACAAGGATGAGGAGCGCAGTCGTAGCAGAGCTACGTCAAGCGATCGAAGACACAGTTCATGGAAATTTAGACAAGTCAAACAGCAAGTTATTTGGAATGGGTTATACTAGCTTCGCGTCGCAGAAAATCTATGGTTTTTCTGCAGCCCACAGGCAAGAGCCTTTGAATAAACAGCATAAAATCCGTTTGGGGAAGGAATGAGTTTATGAAAAAATATTTCATGATCGGACTGGCCATTATTTTTGCCTTAACTGCCAGCCTGATTGTTTATGGGGCCTACCTCAACAGGCAGGGCGAGCTGCAGATCATGCACCGCATGGAGGAGCGTGCTCTGCCTGTCCACGGGGCCAAGGCTGCCTTCCGGGAAATCAAGCCCCATATCCTGCTGAACACGGTGAATCTCAGGGCCACGGATATGGCGGATGCCGTGACCCTCATAGACGGGCGCATCATGGAAGTCTATGTGGACAAGAACAGCGTAGTGAGCCAGGGGCAGCCCCTGTTCACCGTGGTAAATGAGAAACTTCCCCTGCAGCTAAAAGAGGCTGAGAGCAACATTACGAAGGCCATGGCCCAGCTAAAGCAGACGGCCAACAACTACGACCGCTTCCGGCGCCTGGTGGAAAACAAGGCTGCCTCCCAGGCCAAATTTGAGGAAGCGGAAGCCCAGTATGTGGCGGCTCAGGCCAATCTGGCAGAAGCTCAGGCACGGAAGGAGCAGCTTATGATGCAGGAGGCCCGGCAGACGGTGACGGCTCCCGTGGCGGGGAAGGTGCTTTTCATCTACCGTCAGGCAGGTTTCTATGTGCAGCCCGGCACGGCTCTGGCCTTGGTGGGAAATTTCAGCAGCCTGTACTTTGATTTCCCCATAGACGATTATCTTCTGGGCAATATTGATGTGGGCTACAGGGCGAATCTCCGTTTCAAGAACGGGGTTTCCTACCAAAAAGCCTACAGCACTTCCTTTGAGTCCGGCAACCAGGGAGCCGAGGGAGGTTTCCGGGCGGTGGTGACAGAGATCAGCCCGCCCCCTTCCGAGCCGGCTGCCTACCGCAATCTCCGCTGGCAGGTGGATAACGGGGCAGGGCTGTTGGAGCCCCAGACCTATGATGGCGTGAATATCGAGGCTGACGCAGGGCGGCGCGCCCTGGCGGTGCCCTTGGAGGCCCTGATTGATTCCCATGAGAAGGAAGTCTTCGTGGTGACGGCAGAAAATAAGCTGGAACGCCGCCAGGTAAAGGCGGGTGCCGATGATGACAATTATGTGGAGATCCTGTCGGGACTTGCGGAGGGTGAAATCGTAGTGGGTTCCGGCAAGGAGGGACTGGAGGAAGGGCTGAATGTCAAAGTCGTCCTGGACGAATAAACGCAGATTTTTCTTGGAAGGAGTGAAGTAAGCATGGCTTCCGACAAGATGTTCAGCAAGGAGGCGCTTGACAAGCTGCGCTCCCCGGAAAAGCTCAACACCATGATTTCCGTCACCAATCCCGTAGGCTGGATGGGACTGGCAGGCATCTGTCTGCTGTTCTTTGCGGTGGTGCTCTGGTCTATTTTTGGCGCTTTCACGGAAAAAGCCACGGGCATGGGCCTGATTACGGACTCGGCGGGGGTGGCCAATGTCACCCATGTCGCCGGCGGGAAGATCACGGAGATCTATGTGAAGACCGGCAGCCGGGTCAAGGCGGGGGATCTCATCGCCCGCATGGCCCAGCCGGAGCAGTCCACGGACACCCGCATCGCCCAGTACGGCGTGGATTTGGCCACCAATGACCGGGATGTGCAGGGGAAAGTCCATCAGTATGATGCCAAGAGGCATCAGGAGACGGTGCGGAAAGATATTCACAGCGACTATGACGGCATCGTGGACGAGGTCATGGTGGAGCCGGGGACTATGGTTGCTCCCGGCAGCCCCATCTGCAGCGTGCGGCTCACCCAGGATAGGGAAGAGCTGAACGGGGTGCTCTACATCCCCGTGGACAAGGGCAAGCGGGTGGAGCCGGGCATGAGCATCCAGCTCGCCCCTAACGGCGTGGATGTGTCCCAGACCGGCAGCCTGGTGGGCGTGGTGAGAAGCGTCTCCCAATACCCCGTTTCCGGGGAGGGCGTGAAGAAAGCCGTGGGCAGCAGCCAGCTTTCCCAGTATGTGCTGCAGCAGGGGGGCGGCGCTGTCGTGGAAGTGCGCTTTGATTTGGTGGAGGATCCCGATTCTCCTTCAGGCTATCTCTGGACTTCCATCGTGGGAGAGCATAAGCCTGTGACGGCGGGCAGCTTCTGCACCGGCACCATCATTATCGACCGCAAGCCTCCCATCGAGAAGGGGTTCTACAAGATCAGCCAGTGGCTGAGAAGCAGGTGAGACTATGCTGGATAAGATAAAGGAAAAACTTGCCAGCTTTCTGCCCGGAAAAAAGACCCGCGTCAAGGTGCCCACCATCCTGCAAATGGAGGCGGTGGAGTGCGGCGCGGCCTCTCTGGCCATGATTTTAGCTCACTACGGGCTTTGGATGCCCTTGGAAAAGCTGCGGCAGAAATGCGGCGTGACGAGGGACGGCAGCAATGCCAAGAACATCATGCTGGCTGCCCGCCGTCTGGGCTGCGAGGCCAAGGGCTTTGCCTGGAACGCCTCCCGTATCAGGGCGAACAATGATTTCCCACTCATCATCCATTGGGAGTTCAATCATTTTGTGGTGCTGGAAGGCTTTGAGGGGGACAGGGCCTGCCTCAATGATCCGGGCATGGGGCGGCGGACGGTGTCCTTCAAGGATTTTCAGGGCTCCTATACGGGCATCAACATCCGCATCCGTCCCACGGAAGGGTTCAAGAAGGCAGGGCATCGCTATAACGTGGCCAAGGCGCTGGCGGTCAAGCTCTGGGAGGATAAATGGGCAACGGCCTTTGTGCTCATCCTGGGCCTGTGCATGATTTTGCCGGGGCTGGCCTCTCCCGTGTTCAGCCAAGTATTTCTGGACGATATTCTGACCATGAAGCATCCGGAGTGGATGGTGAATTTCTGCGCCGCCATGATCGGCATGTTCCTGATGAGCCTCATCATGGGCTGGATGCGGATGTTTGTGCTGACCATGTGGCAGAAAAAGCTGACCTTGGCGGATTCCTCGGATTTCTTCTGGCACCTCATCCGTCTGCCCCTGCCCTTTTTCCAGCAGCGGTATGCGGCGGATGTGGCTTCCCGCATCGAATTCAACGAATCCAATGCCCATGTGATTTCCGACCAGGCGGCCACCGCCATTCTGGATTTTCTGGTGGCTCTTTTCTACCTGCTGCTGCTCTTGCAGTACAGTGTGCCCCTCACCATCATCGGCGTGACTTTCAGCATGGTGGATCTCATGATGTTCTTCCTCATGCGCCGCAAGCTCACGGATTTATCCATGCGGGCGCAGAACGACCGGGGCAAGGAATTTGGCACCGCCATGAACGGCCTGATGATGATTGAGAGCATCAAGGCCACGGGCAGCGAAGGGGATTTCTTCGCCAAGTGGGCGGGCTACCGTGCCAAGGTCATTATGGCCACCCAGGAAATGGCGGACTGGGCCAGGAAGGTGAAGCTCCTGCCGGGGCTTTTGGCAGGGGTCAACGGCGCCCTTATCATGACCATCGGCGGCTTCTCCATCATGGAGGGGATGATGACCGCCGGTATCTTCATGGCCTTCCAGAACCTTATGGGCAGCTTTCAGGCTCCCTTCGGGAAGCTCCTGGCTCTGGGCACGACGCTGCAGACCACGGAAATGCAGATGCAGCGGCTGGACGATGTGCGCCGCTACGAGATAGACAGCCTGAACTACCCGTCCGACCAGCGCAAAATGAGCTTCAAGGGCTCCCGCCTGACGGGGGATTTGGTGATGAAGGATGTGAGCTTCGGTTACAGTCCTTTGGAGCCGCCCCTTTTGGAGCATTTTGATATGCACCTGCAGCCGGGGCGCTGGGTAGCCGTGGTGGGTTCCTCCGGCAGCGGCAAATCCACCTTGGCGAAAATCATCACGGGACTGTATGAGGAATGGTCGGGAGAAGTGCTCTTTGACGGGGTGAAGCGGCGGGAAATCCCCCGCGCCGTCATCGTCAATTCCCTTTCCTCCGTGGATCAGGATGTGTTTCAGATCACGGGCACGATACGGGAGAATATCGCCCTTTTCGATAAATCCATTCCCAAGAGCGATGTGATCCGGGCGGCGCAGGATGCCTGCATCCATGAGGACATCCTGCTGATCGAGGGAGGCTACGAGGCCAAGGTTGACGAAGGAGGGCGCAATTTCAGCGGCGGGCAGCGGCAGAGATTGGAGATTGCCCGCGCTCTGGCAGGGAATCCCTCTCTGCTGGTGCTGGATGAAGCCACCAGCGCCCTTGACCCCCTCACCGAGCAGACCCTGCTCACCAATATCCGCCGCCGTGGCTGCGCCTGCTTTATCGTGGCGCACCGCCTTTCCACCATCCGGGATGCAGATGAAATCATCGTTCTGGATCATGGGAAAGTGGCAGAGCGGGGCACCCACAATGAGATGATGGCCCACGACGGCCCTTATAGAAGGCTAATCGAAGAAAAGGGCAGGAATGAGACACAGGACTGAGAGAGGGAGGTGAGGCGTACATGAAGCTACTATCGGGACAGCGTTTCCGCGTGCAGAAGGAGGACGCTTTTCTGCGTGTGCAGTCAGGCAGCTTGGAGGTCTATGCCGTTACCCATGAGCGGAGTTCCTTCCAGCAGGTTTTCCTGATGGAGCTGGCGGCGGGGGAGGCTGCCTTTCCCTCTCTGGACGAGTTCGGCAAGGTTGACATCTTCGTCTATGCCGTGGGGGATACGGAATGTGAGGAATTATCCTTTGCATCCGTGAGTGCAGGAGAGCTTTGCCCCCTGATGCGCCGCTGGTTCATGCAGCTCATGGAGATGCGGTGGCTCCGTCTCCTGGCGAACAAGGGGGACGATATGCTCCTGCCTTGGAAGGACGGCTCCTTGTTTGACGGGCTGGCGGGGGACCATGCGGCCCTGATGGAGGAATTTCGCGAAAATGAAGCCATCCTCTCCATGATGGTGGGCATGAAATTCCATGGCATGGAAAAAAAGCTTGCCCAACGGCTTTCCCTCCGCGACCGTCAGCAAAAAGAACTGCTGGATGAATCCGTGGGGCTGCTCCTGGGGGAAGATGACAGGGTGATCTATGACGAAGGGGCGGGCAGCGCCGCGCTGGAGGAAGCCACCTTTGTGGTGCAGACCATTGCCAAGGCCTTCGCCATGCCCGCGGACCATATCCGCATTGCCCCGGAAATCGTCAAGAAGCTCGACCAGCTTGGCCTCATCCGCCGCCTGACTCAAAAAGGCGGTATGCAGATGCGGCTGGTGGAACTGACGGAGGACTGGTACAAAAAGGACAGCGGCGTCATGCTGGGCTACTACACCGAGGATGCCACAGCGTCGCCCGGGGCAAAGGAAAAATCCCTGGCGGCCATTTTGCCCCAGGGACCGGGAAAATACTCCCTGATTACGGCAAAGCACCCCAAAGGGCTTCCCGTCACCGGCGAAGTCGCCTCCCGGCTGGATAAGGATGCCTTTGCCTATTATCCGGGCCTTCCGGCGCGCAAACTGCAGCTTATGGATTTGGTGAAATTCATGCTGCGGCAATGCTGGAAGGCGGACTGGCAGGCCATTTTGCTCGTGAGCTTTGTGGCGGGGCTGATTCCTTTGGTAACGCCCGTCATCACCCAGACCATTTTCCAGGATATTATTCCCACCCTTGATAGGGAAGGACTGGCCACGGTGACGCAGGTGACTATGGTGACGGGCTTTACCATGGCGGCTCTTTCCACCGTCCGCTCCGTGGCGGTCATGCGCTTTGCCACGCATTTGGATACCGCTGCCGAGGGGGCGCTCTGGGGGAGGCTGCTCTCCCTTCCAGCCACATTTTTCCGCAAGTTCCAGTCCGGGGAACTGGCAAGCCGTATGCAATCCCTGGAGGAAATCAAGAGCTTTCTGGCTGGCGACCTGGCCGTCCAGATTTTCGGCTTTATCTTCTCCTTTTGGAGCATCGCCCTTATGTGCTATTACAGCATGAAGCTCACGGCGGCAGCCATGGTGATCTGGTTTTTCTACTACTGCATTGCCGGGTTTATCCTGTGGCAACTCCTCAAGGCAGAGCGGAACATGGTGAGGGCCAAAAACGCTACTGCCGGCATACTGCAGCAGATTTTCACGGGGCTGGCAAAGTTCCGCGTTCAGGGGGCGGAGAGCCAGGCCTATCACCTGTGGAGCAGGATTTTCGGTGAGGAATGGAAGTGGAACTACAAAATCCGCTGGCAGTCCAACTATCTGTCCCTTATCGGCTCCGTGCAGCCCTTCCTCCTGACTCTGGCCCTTTACTACATCGTTTTTTACCAGATCAACACGGGGCCGAACGGCAAGCCTGTGCAGGGCATCACCTATGCGGATTTTCTCGCCTTTCAGGCAGCCTACACGGGCTTCAACGGGACGCTGAATTCCATCCTGCCCCTTGTGGGCCAGCTTATGGGGCTGAAACCCCATTGGGAGAACATCAAGCCCATTTTGGAAGCCGTGCCGGAGACAGGGGAAGACCGTATGGATGCCGATGTGCTGACCGGCGCCATTGAGGCCAGGAATCTCACCTTCGCCTACGAGGATGGGGGCAGGAACGTCCTAAGCGATGTCAGCTTCCGCATTGCGGCGGGGGAGCATGTGGCCATCGTGGGGCGCTCAGGCTGCGGGAAAAGCACCCTTATCCGCCTTCTTCTGGGCTTTGAGAAACCGAAAAGCGGGGCGGTGTACTATGACGGGCAGGATCTATCCGATCTGACCCTTTCCTCCGTGCGCTCCCAGATGGGAGTGGTGCTGCAGAACGGGCAGCTGATGCAGGGCGATATTTTCACCAATATTGTGGGAACTTCGGCGCTCACGCAGGAGGATGCCTGGGCGGCGGCGGAGGCGGCGGGGCTGGCCGATGACATCCGCCAGATGCCCATGGGGATGCAGACCGTCATCAGCGAGGACAGCTCGAACATCTCCGGCGGCCAGCGGCAGCGCCTCCTTATCGCACGTGCCCTAGCGGGCAGACCGGCCATCGTCATCTTTGACGAGGCCACGAGCGCCCTAGATAACCGCACCCAGGCCATAGTGACGCGAAGCCTCAACGCCCTCAAGGCAACCCGCATCGTGGTGGCGCATCGCCTCTCCACCATTATGCATTGCGACGTGATCGCCGTAATGGACGGCGGCCGCATCATAGAGCAGGGAACCCACGCCGAGCTGCTGGAAAAGGGCGGGTTCTACGCCAACCTGTGGGCAAGCAGGAGAGCGTAATTTCCGCCGTTCGCCGTTTGCTGTTCGCCGTTCGCGTTGGATGCTTCGGCAAAGGAGCAATGTGATATTCATTGCTGTTTTACAGATAAAAAAAGGATTCCACGGCTGCCCGTGGGATCCTTTAGTTGTTGTCCGCTGCCTGCAAGGCTGCGCCTTTTTCGTATAGCTTGGGAAATACGCGCCGG
>CALGGN010000353.1 GCA_937915915.1 uncultured Selenomonas sp.
ACTGGAGTTCAGACGTGTGCTCTTCCGATCTCATATGCTCCTCCAAAAGCTGCATACGCTCCGAAAAGGTGGAACGATAGTAGAAGAACGCCCGGGTTGGCTGCTCATAAACAAAGGGGAACCCCTCCGCCACCTGCCGCAACAACGGTGTCTGCTGGAAGAAGGCATGCAGCCGCTTCATGGCGCCGCGATGCATCCAGCAGCGCACGACGAAGACCGTCATGCGGCGTGCCTCACGCGGATTGCTTGTGTCATAGATTTTTTTGCCCAGCGTGACAAAACTCTGCATCAGCAAAATCCCCCCAAATCAACCCAAACAGGGACGCACACACGCCAACAGGCTTCCGCCCTCATACTTCACGCCACGGATTCCCGCACGACTCGCACACTCGATATCCCGATCTGCATCCCCGACCAGAAAGGAACTGCCCCGCTCCACCAAGAAATCCCGGCATGCCTGCTCCACCAGCCCCGCCTTCGGCTTCCTGCAGCCGCAATCCTGCCGATATGCGTCTACTGCCGCCTCAGGATGATGCGGGCAATAATAAAAGGCATCGATATGGGCGCCCTGTTTTGCCAATTCCCCATTCATCCACCGATGGAGCCTCTTGACATCTTCTTCCGCAAAATAGCCTCTTGCCACGCCGCTCTGATTCGTGACGACGATCACGAGGAAGCCCTGTTTGTTGCAAGCGCGGATGGCCTCGACGGCATCCGGCATCCACTCGAAATCCTCTATCCTGTAGAGATATGATTTATCCACATTGAGCGTCCCGTCCCGATCAAAGAACGCCGCCTTATTTGCCATATGTGAAATATCCCCCTGCATCGAGAAAATCGCAATACTCCTTGACGGCATCCTTCATCTCATAAAAGCCCTCATCATAGCCTGCCGCCAAGAGCTTCGACCGGTCCGCCTCGGTATAGTTCTGGTATTTCCCTCGCAAGACCTCCGGGAAATCCCGATATTCGATTTTCCCCTGCCCCAGTGCGTCAATGACAGCCTGCGCCGCTTCGTTATAGGTATGCGCCTTGCCCGTGCCGCAGTTGTAGATGCCGCTCGGTCCCTGATGCTCCCAGAACCAGAGATTGACCTTCACCACGTCCTTCACATAGACGAAATCCCGCTTCTGCTCCCCATCCGCATAGCCGCCCGTTCCCTTGAAAAGACGAGCCTTGCCTGTCTCCTTGACCTGATGGTAGAGCTGATAGAAAATCGATGCCATCTTCCCTTTATGATGCTCCTGCGGCCCATAGACATTGAAGTATTTGAGTCCCACGATCTGGCTGTGCGCCTCCGGCAGAACCTGCCGCACATAGCGGTCGAACAGGAGCTTTGAAAAAGCATAGGGATTCAGTGCGTCCTCACACTCGTCTCCCTCACGGAAACCGTTTGCCCCGCTGCCGTAAGTGGACGCAGAGGAGGCGTAAAGGAACGGGATCCTGTGCTGCATGCAGAAGTGCAGGATGGACTTGGAATACTCGTAATTGACCTTCAGCATATAGTTCACATCGTATTCCATCGTATCGGAGCAGGCTCCCTCGTGGAACACCGCATCGATGTCCGTCCCGTCAAAGTCATCGTTCTCGATGCTCTGCAGAAAGTCATCCTTGTGCTGATAATCGATGAACTGCAAGCCCTTCAGATTCCTGTAGTTCTGCCCATCCTTGAGGTCGTCCACGATCAGGATATCCGCACGCCCGCGGCGATTCAGCTCCTTTACCAGATTGCTGCCGATAAATCCGGCACCGCCCGTCACAATGATCATTCCAAACCCCTCCATCTCATGAAAATCACAAAATCGCCAGCAGTTCCTCCCGGCTCACCGCGTAGGTGCCTAGCTTTGCCACGACCACGCTTGCCGCAAGATTCGCGAGATAGGCGCTGTCCTTCGGGTGCAGTCCGCCGGCCAGCCCCAGCGCAAATACCGCAATGACCGTATCCCCTGCGCCGGAGACATCGAAGACTTCCTGCGCCTTGGTCGGGATATGCTTCACATCCTCCGGCTGCACCAGGGAAAGCCCGCATTCCGACCGCGTTGCCACCACATTCTTGATGCGGAATTTCCGGATGATATAGCGGGCGGCACGCTCCACCTGATCGTCCTTGTTGCGGATCGGCTCCAGAAGCACCTCATTGATTTCCTTCAGATTCGGCGTGATATAGTCGGCCTCTGCATATTTCCCCCAGACAGGGCCTTTGGGATCCACCACGACAGGCACCCCCTGCTCATGGCATTTCCCAATGACATATCGGCAGGTATGCTCCGTGCAAACGCCTTTCCCGTAATCCGACAGAATCACCGCATCAAGGCTTTCCTCTAGTTTTTGCTCGACATAGCGGTGCAGGCGCTCCTCATAGATATCCTCCATCGGGGAAGTATCCTCAAAATCCAGCCGCATCATCTGCTGATGCCCACCGATCACGCGGATCTTCGTGGTCGTGGGCGCATCGGTCGGAACGAGTCCGCGGAAATCAATGCCACGCGCCGTCAATTTGTCCGTCAGGCTCCGGCAGTGATAATCATCCCCCACAAAGCCCGCCAAAAACGGACGGCAGCCCAAAAGCGCCAGATTGTGCGCGACATTCGCCGCACCGCCCAGAGTCTCCTTGGTGCGGACCACATGATTGATGGGCACCGGCGCCTCCGGCGAGATGCGGCTGACCTCCCCATAGTAGTACTTGTCCAACATGACATCGCCCACCACGAGGACCCTGCACTTTTCCGTCCGGCCCGCTATAAAATCACGCAACATTTCCTTGTCCATGCCAACGCTCCCCGTCAAACAACTTCCTTCACGCTCACCACCCGGCACTCATACGCCCCATAAACACGCGGGAGTTCCGATGCCGGCTGCCCGTAGGCCGCCAAAAGCTCATGCACATATTTCATCACAGTCTCCACAGGGATGCGCTTCATGCAGCCCATGTGTTCCTCCCCCTGCTTCGGGCACTGATGGATGCCGCAAGGGTGGCAGTCGGTCGGCGCCTGGATGAGAATGTCCTTCGCGTCGTAGGGATAGAATCCCGGCACCGGCGATGCGCCAAACATGGTCACGATTGGCACATTCATGGCCACACCGATATGCATCGGCCCCGAATCCGTGGTCAGAAACAGCACACAGCGCTTCAAGAGCCCTGCCAGCACGCCGAGGCCCACCTTTCCCGTAAAGCACCTCAGCCGGGGAGAATCCTTTTCCTTCATCTGCGCGATGCAGGATTCCACGATGTCCACATCCATCGGGCCTCCGAAAAAAGCAACGGCATATCCCTCCCGGATCAGCCAATCAGCGCACGCCGCAAAATAGCCGTCCAGCCAGCGCTTCGTCTCCCAGCTTGCGCCGATATTGAACGCCACCACTTTCGCATCTTCCGCAAAATTCTCCTGCCAAAGCGCCGCGGCCTGTTGCTCCATCTCTTCCGACAGCCACATCTCAAGTCCGCCGTCGTCGATTTTCCGGATGCCCACAGCCTCCCGCAGCACGTCAAAATGCGCATGGACCTGATGCTTCCAGCCGGGAACATAGCGTGCTTTTTTCAGGAAAAAGAAAGGACCGTCCGCAACATGATGCGCAATCGACGGATTCTGCAGAACCTGATCAAAAAAGAGGGAAAATCCCGGCTTGCTGTAGCCCACAATGCGTTTTGCCCCGCTGAAAGCCGCCAGCGCCGACGCCCGTTCATTGCGATGCAGATTGATGACCAGATCGAAGTGTTTTTTTCGAAGCCCCAGAATAAAGCGGAAAAAGCTGCCAAAATGGTTGTCCGCGCCCTTCTTGTCGATGAACAGGCATTCATCAAGATGCCGATTGTACTGCACCAAGTCCGCCAGCTTCTTGTCCGCCAGCAGGGAAATCCTCGCCCCCGGATAAGCCGTCCGCAGGGCTCGAAGCACAGGTGTGGCCAGCATCAGGTCTCCCAGATGCATGAGATTGATGACAAGGATATTCTGGTACAAGGCTGTTGACTCCTTATGGCATTTCCATGATTTTCTTTTCCACCATTTCCACCGTGATGCGCTCCAGGCAGTCTTCGTTCTTGATGCATGCGCGCTTCCAGCAGTAGCGGCAAGGGCGTTCCACCTCGATGGCGTTCTCGGTCTGCCCGTAGGGGCCATTGCGGTTCGCGTCCGTCGGCCCCATCAGCATGATCGTCCGCGTCCCAAGTCCCGCCGCCAGATGCACCGGCCCCGTGTCGCCCCCCAGTACCAGCCTGGCATTCTGCAGGATATAGGCAAGCTGCATGAGATTGGTCCTGTCAACCAGATTGACCGGCGGGACCTCCATCTGCGCCTCGATTTCCGCCGCCCGCAGGGCTGCCGT
>CALGGN010000354.1 GCA_937915915.1 uncultured Selenomonas sp.
CTGATATCCAGCTTTAAATAGGGCTCCACGGTGGGCATCCGGCTCCAGACCTCCAGGACCTCCAGCAAATCGAAGTCCACGGACAGCACCAGCTCGGAAAACCCCACCACCGCATGCTCCAGGGGCGGCACCACGGTTTGCAGGGCTGCGCTGATCAGGCTCAGATTCTGGGTGGCCCCCACGTATCCCCGGTCGTACATGCCGTAGCGTCCGGCCCGCCCGGCAATCTGCTGAATCTCCTCCGGTTTCAGCTCCCGGCGCTCCACCCCGTCGTATTTCTCCGTTTCCATGAAGATGATTCGGCGGATGGGCAGGTTCAGCCCCATGCCGATGGCGTTGCTGGCGGTGTTCCAGCCTGCATAGGCAATGAAGGCATTCAGCGGGACATCTTTCCATATGAGAAGGGGGAGGAGGGTTTCATCGGAGGTGAAATGCTGGCTGAGATCGACAATGGCTGTCGGATAGCCGCCGATGGCGAGGGCTTCCAAGCGCTGTACGGAAAGCGCGCGGCTTTTCAGCGTGTCCTGCTCGTAGTCATTGGTGGATACAAAGAACGTAAAATCCGCGGTATCCGGCGCATCTGCCGTATCCGCGCCCAGCATGCGGAGTTTTTCTTCGACCATTGCGCCTGTGGCAATTGCCATATAGGGCATGATATTGTCCGCTGTCTTGCTGTCGTTGTATTCCACATGGACTTGCGGGGTGAAGCCCGTTTCTCTGCATTTGATTTCCGCAAGCAGGGTGAGGGCGATTTCGTCTGCACCGTGTGCGAGGAAGACCTGCTGCTCGGAAATGCCGTGTTCTTGGAGAAAAGCCTTCAGACGCCGCTTTTCGATGTTCGGGATGCTGTACGCTTCGCCGTCATCCTGTCCGAGGATAAGGCGCCGGAATACGCCGTCTGCGGCAAGCATGGCGAGCTGCTCGTTGAGCTTTTCGCTATCGCTGAAATGGGAAAGGTATTTCTCCATGCTGTTTGCGGGAATGCGGGCGGCGAGACTTTCGATTTCCTCTTCGTCCACGGAAAGTCCTGCGGCCTGACGTCCGACAAGACGGGAATATTTTATGAGGTCCTTGCGTTCCTCATAGCCGTCGATCGTGTCCTGAGGGGTGAGGCGCGGGAGGATGCTGAAGGCGTAGATGGGGACATCCGGGTGCTCTGTATGGAGCTGTCGCAGGAACAGGAGAAGCTCACGGATGCTATCGGGGGAGGCATCTTTTTCACGCGCGGCAAGGAGACCGCCAAAGAGCATCTGGTCAATGGAGAGAATGACGGCACGGGAGCCATGGATTTCCTGTTTGAGCCAATCCTGCATGTTCTTTGTGTCGCCCGGTTGGGAATAGTAGTCCTGCAGTTCCGTGGGAGGGACGATGATATCGTAGCCCGCGATTTTGCCTGCGTTGATCACGAATTGACGGCAGGGAGGACGTCCGTCCAGAGGAACCAGAAGGATGCGGGCGTTTGGGCGGGGGGCGGTATCTGCGGGGACGGGGCGAAAGGATGGATCAGCGGGGTGGAGGAAAGAGTGAAAGGCGAAAATGAGAAGAGAGAGGAAAGCGATGCAAACGGCGATTGCGCCGTGCGGCGTGCTGATTTTACGTTTTTTTTGCGCTGCAGACATCATAGGACCTTCCTTCCGGTTGCGCCATTTCGATACATATGATATTATATTACAGCTTGGAGGTTGCTTCGTGTCAAGAGTTTATTTCCTTTTTCAAACAGGGTTTGTGATTGCGGGGGAAATGTGCTAAAATAATATGTGCTTGCCATGGAGGATGTTATGAGGATTATCACAGGCACGGCGAAGGGATGCAGGCTGAAAGCCCCAAAAGGGATGAGCACGCGCCCGACCTCGGATCGCATCAAAGAGTCCCTGTTCAGCATTCTGGGATCTCTGGTGCGAGAGGCAAGGGTGCTGGATCTTTTTGCAGGCACCGGCAGCCTCGGGCTAGAGGCGCTTTCGCGGGGTGCCTCCCATGCGGTATTCGTCGATCAGTTTACTGCGGATATCATTCATGAAAACGCGGAACATGCGCATCTTCTGGAGAAATCGGAAATCGTGCGGAAAGAGGCGATTTTCTTCCTGAGGCATCTTGCGGGCAAGGCACAGCAATTTGATCTTATTTTTTGCGACCCTCCTTATCATAAGGGACTTTGGGAAAAGGCGCTGTGCACGGTGGACGGCGGGGATTTGCTGCTGCCGGGCGGCGTTTTGATTGTCGAGCATGGAGGAGATGAGACTTGGCTTCCTGAGCTTCGGACATTGGGATGCGTGCGCGAGGTCTCTTACGGGCACACAAGTGCGATCAGGATGTTTCGGAAGACGGAGGCTCTGAAGGAGGTCGGGAGCGCATGAGAAGGGCCGTATGCTCTGGCAGCTTTGATCCCGTGACAAATGGGCATATCGATATTTTCGAACGGGCGAGCAGGATGGTGGATGAGCTGATTGTCTGCGTATTCCACAATGTCAGGAAAGTCCCCTTTTTCCCTGTGGAAGAGCGTGTCAGGCTTCTGCGGGAGTCCGTCCTGCACCTGCCGAATGTCCGGGTGGATTCCTTTTCGGGTCTGCTCACGGAATATATGCAGGAGCAGGGAGCCCGCATCATTGTGCGGGGGCTGCGCTCTATGACGGACTTTGAGTATGAGCAGCATTCCGCGCAGATGATACGTCATTTGGCGCCGGAGGTGGAGACCATTTTTTTGTTGACGTCGCCGGAGTATGCTTATGTCAGTTCTTCCGGAATCCGTGAGCTGGCCGTTTTTCATGCGGATGTGCACGGATTGGTGCCGGATTGTGTGGAGCGGGCTGTCAAGCAACGGCAGCAGGAGCAATGAAGTGGAATTATTGTTTTGATAGATATTGAATTCAAAAGAAGGTTGTGAGAAAATGGCTGTACGTGATACATTGAACCAGATCGAGAATCTTGTGGCAGGAGCATCGCATGTGCCATTGTCCGGAAAGACAATCATTGACGAGAACGATCTGGTGCATTTGGTGGAAGAACTTCGGAACGATTTGCCGTTGGAGCTGGAGCGTGCGGAGGAAATCATGCGGGAACGGGATCATATCCTGCATGAGGCGCAGAAGGAAGCAAACCGTATCATGAAGCAAGCGAAGGAGTACGCGGAGAAGCTTGTGGATGAGAACGAGGTCGTGATGCACGCCAAGGAAAAGGCAAATGCACTTCTGGCACAGGCGCAGCAGCAGGAAAGGGAAGTCATGGAACGCACGCAGCAGAACTCCAAGCAGCTGCGGGATGATGCGGATAATTACGCGAATCAGGTGTTCGACCAACTGATTGCGCATGTGACGAATACCTTTCAGGGTGTCCAGCAGGCAGAGCAGGGCCTGCAGCAGGCAAAGCAGGTCCTGCAGCAGGCCAAGGTGCAGATGAACCAGGCAAGCCAGCAATACGCGCCGCAGCAGGCACAGCAGCCTGTGCAGCAGGCAGTGCAGTATCAAAAGGCCGCGCCGCAGGCAACTGCGCAGCAGCAGATGACGCACCAGCAATACACGGCGGCAAGACAGTAATCGAGGGTCAAAAGGGTGTGGATGAGTCATATCTGATTTGTCCACACCTTCGTTTTAGAACCTGTTTGGTATCTAAGCACCAGTGACAATGCCGAGGGATTTTTTCGTCTGACAAGGAAGATAAAACGCCGTCGTGGCAGAGCTACGTCAAGTTTTATCTGACGCAGGCAGTCGGAAAAAGCCCCGGCAGTGGTGCTGGGGCGTGATACTAAACAGGTTCTTATGGGAGGCGTTATGAAAACATCATTGTTGCGGGCTTTTTGGCAGCTTTTTCGCGGTTATTGGAACTCTGATGAGAAATGGAAGGCCAGAGGACTTCTGGCTGTCGTGATTGGGTTGAACTTTGCGGGCGTCTACCTGCTGGTTCTGCTCAATAATTGGTACAACGAATTCTATAATGCGCTGCAGAATTATGAATCCGGGTTGTTCTGGCCGCTCATCGGGGAATTTACGGGCATTGCGTTCCTGTATATCATCATTGCGGTCTATGCCATCTACCTCCGGCAGATGCTCCAGTTGAAGTGGCGTACATGGATGACCTCGGAATATCTGGATACCTGGCTGAAGCGGCAGGCGTATTACCGGCTGCAGGTGCTTCGGAGCGACACGGACAATCCGGATCAGCGAATTTCGGAGGATATCAATCAGTTCGTGGCGCTGACCCTGCAGCTGCTGGTGGGTTTTTTGAAGCAGCTCACGACCCTGGCCGCTTTCGGCGTGGTGCTCTGGAACCTGTCCGGAGCCTTCACTGTGCCGATCGGGAGCCATGAATTTGTGATTTATGGCTATATGTTCTGGGTTTCGCTGTTTTACTCCACGGCGGGCACATGGCTGGCGCATCAGGTCGGACGGAAGCTCATCGGGCTGAACTTCGACCAGCAGAAGTATGAGGCGGATTTCCGTTTCAATATGATGCGCGTGCGGGAAAATAGCGAAAGCATTGCTTTTTATGGCGGTGAATTGCCGGAACGGGCAGGTTTTAGGGAACGGTTTTCCTATGTGATAGGGAATTTCAGGAAACTCATGACCCAGACCAAGTTCCTGAATTTCTATGTGAACGGCTACGCGCAGCTGGCTGTCATCGTGCCGCTGATCCTTGCGGCGCCGCAGTATTTCAGCGGAGCCATGCAGCTGGGCGGGCTGATGCAGACGATTTCGGCCTTCGGGCCTGTGCAGGATGCGCTGTCCTACTTTGTGGAGTCCTATGATACCATCGCCCAGCTTGCTTCTGTGATCCAGCGTCTTGGTGGGTTCACGGAGCACATGGAAGAAGCTGCCGCTTTGGAGGACGGTGTGGGAAGATCGGAGCAGACCGACGGGGAGTTTGCTGTCTCAGGCCTTCAGGTGGCATTGCCGGACGGCAGGGCGCTGCTGCAGGATTGCAGCTTGAAGCTTGCGGCAGGCACGCGGCTCTTGGTCACCGGTACCTCGGGATGCGGAAAGAGTACCCTGCTTCGGACTTTGGCAGGAATCTGGCCCTATGGAAAAGGGAGCATCGAGATTCCGCAGGGGAGCCGTGTCCTGTTCCTGCCCCAGCGTCCGTATCTTCCCTTAGGCAGTCTGCGGCGGGCGCTTTGCTATCCGTCGGAAGAAACCGGTTCGGAGGAGCTGATGAAGGCGGCGCTCCACAAGGTGGGGCTCGCGGATTTCGTGGGGAAAATGGATGATGTCGATGATTGGAGCAGAATCCTTTCCTTGGGCGAACAGCAGCGGCTTGCCTTTGCAAGGGTCTTGCTGACGAAGCCCGACTGGCTCTTTTTGGACGAGGCGAGGTCCGCGCTGGACGAGCCGAGGGAAAAGG
>CALGGN010000355.1 GCA_937915915.1 uncultured Selenomonas sp.
ATCTTGCCGTTGGGCGTCATGGGCATGGCGGCAAGGAGCATATAGACCGTGGGTACCATGTACTCGGTCAGGGTTTCGGAGAGGAAACTCCGCAGCTCATCTACGTCAATCTGAGCATCTTCCGCCGAGGTATAGTAAAGGACAAGCTGATCCTTTTTCACCGCTGCCGCCACATATTCTATACCTGCAAACTGCGCGGCGCGGTTTTCTATTTCTCCCAGCTCGATGCGGAAGCCCCGGAGTTTCACCTGGGTGTCAATGCGCCCCAGGTATTCCAGTTCCCCTGCCTCATTGTAGCGGGCTAAATCCCCCGTGCGGTACATTTTCTGCCCCGACAGGAAGGAACACTCTACAAAACTCTTGGCCGTAAGTTCCGGCTTCTTCCAGTAGCCTTCGGCAAGCTGGTTGCCCGCCAGGCACAGTTCTCCTGCCATCCCTTGGGGCAGAAGATGCCCATAAGGGTCGCAGATAAAGGAATACGTATTCGGCACGGGGCGACCGATGGGAATATCCGTATCTTTTTCCTGATCCACCACATGATAGGAAGAACATACGGTAAATTCCGTCGGTCCGTATCCGTTGATGAGCCGGATGTCCGTCTTTTTGCAGGGCAGCATCTTCTCCCCGCCCATCATCAGATAGCGAAGGGGCAGCTCCGGGTACTGGTTCACCATGGCCATGCCGAGTTGTGTGGAAAAGGTGGCCATGCGGATGTGATGCCTGGCCAAATAGTCTCCCATGCCCCCCAGGTCACGGCGCAGATCTTCGGAAAGAATGTGGAGCGTTCCTCCCGCCGCGATAGGACAGATCAGGTCGTCCAGAGAGGCGTCAAAGGAAAAGCTTGCATGCAGGGCATGGACACTTTCCTCCGTAATGTCAAACTTTGCCAGCCTCCAAGCCACAAAAGCACGCAAGGAACGGTGGCTCTGCACCACGCCCTTGGGCTTTCCGGTGGAGCCGGAGGTGTAGATCATATAGGCGCGGCCTTCCGGCACAGCATGATTCACGGGAGCCGCATCCTGGAACTTTGCCATGGCCTCACGGGCGGTTTCCTCCGTCAGAAGGGCCTTCGCCTCCGAGTCCTCCAGCATATAGGCTATGCGCTCCTCCGGGTATTCCGGGTCAACGGGGACATAAGCCGCACCCACCTTATGCACGGCGATTGCTGCGGCAAGGAACTCCTTCACACGTCCCATTTTAAGCGCAACAAAACAGCCTTTCGCTACGCCTTTTTCAAGCAACCAAGCTGCTATGCTGTTTGACGCGCTGTCCAGTCCCCCGTAAGTGAAGGCTCCCTTGCTGTCCACGACCGCAGTCTTTTCAGGCATATTCTTCGCATGGCTTTGGAACAGATCCAGCCAGGTTTCCCCTTGGTTATATGCCAGTTTTTCTCCGGTGGACAGATGCAGCAGTTCCTTCTCTTCTTCAGGTGAAACGAGACTTATATTTTTCACATGGGATTCTTTCACAAGGCCAAGGGCTGCATTCTTCACCATGTCGGCAAAGGCTTCCACATCTGCGCTGCCGTAACGCATCCCGTCGTATTCCATATGCAGGACGTAGTCCGTTTTTCCGGGCAAAAGTTCAAGGGAAAGAGGAAATTGGGCCGCATTCAGCTCCGCTTCCATGTGGAAAGAGCCGTTTTCCCCCGCAGATTCCTCTTCCAGGACTTCGCCCTGGTAGACAAACATGATTTCCCCGTGCAGACCGCGGCTCTCCACCAGCTTCGTATAGGGATAGAACTCCCGGGCGTAGGTTTCCCGAAGCTGCCGATGCACGGCTCGGACATACTCCCCGGAGGTCATATCACCGGCAGCAAGGGCAACTACCGGCAGGGTCTGCACAAACATTCCCACAGACCCCATGAGGGCAGGAGACAAGGAACGTCCGCTCTCCACCGTCAGATAAAAGGGCTTCTCCTCCCTCGTCAGTCGCCGCAGGACCTCCCCCAGGGCAGCTTGGAAGAAGCTCCCCGGCGTTACGCCAAGGTCTTGGCAAAACCGATTGATTTCCCCGGCGGGGACAGACATCGCAAGAAGTCCCATCGGCCTCCCGTCCGGCTTTCGGGAGTCGGCAAAAACAGCAGGGATTGCCCCTCCTGTCAGTTCATGGAAATAGCTTTCCGCTTCCGCGTATGTTTCGGCCCTTTGTAGCTCCTTTTCATAGAGGGAAAAGTCGTAGGCAGTCACACGCTCCCCGGAAAGGCTTTCTCCGGCTAAGGCGCGGTGGATTTCTTCCATGAACACACGGACAGAGAGTCCGTCATACACCGCATGATGGATATCCGCAAACAGCCAGGCACGGTCGCCGCAGGTATAGACCTCCATGCGGTACAGCCTCTCGGAGAAAAGCTCAAAGGGCAGAATGCGGCTCTGGAAGAAGGCCCTGTCCGGCTCCGTGTCAAGTTCCTTCAGGCTGACCGCAGGTTCATCCTCATCCCGCCGCTCCTGCATCACATCCCCGTCTTTGTGGACAAAACGGGTTTTGAGATACCCATGGGCATCCAGGGCGGCTTTCACGGCAGAAACCAGCGCCTCCCCCTTTACGCCGTCGAACAGAGTAACCGCCGGGAGATTGTACTGGACAGTCCCGCGGTTTTGTTCCCAGTCAATGAGAATGCCTCTTTGATTCTCCGTGATGGGATACAGTTCCCGTTTTGGAAAAGCTGAGAGCTTATTGGATGCGCCGGACAGTATTTCTTCTGTCCACGCGGCCAAGGAACGGACGGTCGGCATCCGCAGTATTTCGGCCACAGGAATCTGCAGGCCAAAGGCGCCATGGATCTCCCCTCCAAGGCGCATGGCTCCGATGGAGGACAGTCCAAGGCAAACAAGGTCATCCGTCACGCCAAACTTGTCCGTTCCGAGAATCTTGGCCGCAATTTCCCAGAAACCGCGCTCCCTTTCCGTTTCCGGCAGGACATTTTTCCGTGTCACGGAGAGATCCAGAGCTTGCAGGGCAAGGTAGTCCACCTTATTCCGCTCGTTGCGCGGCAGAGCCTCCGTATAAATAAAGTAATCCGGCACCATGTATTCCGGCAGGATGCGCTTCCCGTAGGCGTGAAGGCTTGATGCATCCAGGGACTTTTCCCCCGTGTAATAACAGCAAAGCTGGTCGCCTCCATGGCGGTGAACCATCACGCAGGCAACCTCTGCAACGCCCTCGGCTTTTCCCATGACGGCTTCGATTTCGCCAAGTTCCACGCGGTAGCCGCGCACCTTGACCATGCGATCCTTTCGTCCGTGAAAAATCAGGCTGCCCTCCTCGTCATAGGCCATATAATCGCCCGAATGATACAGGGGAGCCTCAGTGGGATGAAAAGGATTGTCCGTGAATTTTGCTGCGGTTTCCTCCGGCAGGTTGTTGTAGCCAATGGCAATATAGGGGCTTGCCACACAAAATTCACCCACTGCCCCCGGCGTCGTGATTCTTTCGCCATTCTCGGCGAGCAAGTACACCTGGGCACCGCCACAGGGTTTGCCCAGCATACGGTGATCTTCCCCGGCAATTCTATGGGCAAGGACTCCCGCTGCCTCGGTTGAGCCATAAAACTCCAGCAGATTTCCATCCCCCGCGTATTTCGACTGGGCCTTCTCGCCGGAAAGAAGGACATAAGCAAGGGGCAGGGGACCGTACAGCTCCCGCATCACTTGAAACATCTGGGGCGGCAGGTACATTCCCGTCACGCCATGCTTTTCAATGATTTGATGCAGCAGCTTTACATTTTTTCGTTCCGTTTCATCGGCAAGATACACGCTGCTGCCGACCATCAGGGGAGCGTACAAATCCACGGTCGAAATGATGAAGGTCAGCCCCGCCATGCAACAGGTGACATCGCTCTCCGCAAATTGGTGGTACTCTTTCAGCACGTCCGGCCCATTGGAGAAAATGGATTGGCGATGCACCAC
>CALGGN010000356.1 GCA_937915915.1 uncultured Selenomonas sp.
GATACCGTCTCGGAAATCCTCTCCTTTCTGACCTTCGGATGGTCCGTCCATGAGATTGTATACGAACGGCGCATGGGCAGAAACAAGAACGAGCAGCTCAATTCAAGGTATAGCGACGGCCTCATCGGATGGAGGAAACTCCCTATTCGGGCGCAGGAAACTCTCTATCAGTGGGAATATGACGACAGCGACAATTTGACGGGATTCACGCAGATGCCGCCACCCGACTACGGGATCATCAAGATACCGATAGAGAAGCTCCTGCTTTTCCGGGCGAAGAGCCGCAAGGACAACCCGGAAGGGAGAAGCATTCTCCGGAATGCCTATCGGGACTGGTACTTCAAACGGAGAATCCAGGAGATAGAGGGCATCGGAATCGAGCGCGACCTTGCAGGGTTCCCAGTTCTGATAGGTCCGGAAGGCATCGAGATATGGGACACGGAAGACCCGGAAATGATAAAGGTGAGAGCGGCAGCAGAGACGATGGTCAAAAATATCCGGCGCGACAGCATGGAGGGCATTGTTCTCGAAAACGGATGGACGCTCCAACTCCTCTCCACAGGAAGCCGGCGACAGTTCGACACCAACGCCATCATCGAGCGATATGACACCCGCATCGCCATGACAGTGCTGGCGGATTTCGTCCTGCTGGGACACCAGAACGTGGGGAGCTTCGCACTTTCCAGTGACAAGACGAGGCTCTTCTCCGTGGCCATTGGGGCATACCTCGACATTATCTGCGAGGTGTTTAACAACAAGGCCATCCCGCAGCTCATCGACATGAACGGCGATCATTTCGCCGGGATCACGGACTACCCGAAGCTGTGCCACGGGGACATCGAGAGCCAGGACCTGGTAGCCCTTTCGACATACATCAAGGATCTGACGGGAATCGGAGTCATAACTCCGGATGACGGACTGGAGGATTATTTGAGGGAGCAGGCAAGCCTCCCGGAGCGCGTGGAGGATGACGGCTTGAGGGGAAGCCCTCAAACACCTCGGAACCGTGCAGGCGAAAGCAGGGTATCGCCGGAGGAAGCCACCATGGATGATGAAGACGATGCGAACGCCATAGAGGAAGCAAAGAAACGACTGGGCAGGTGAGGGAACGTGTTCATCTTCAAGTGGGCGGAGCCTATGCCATACATCGCGGCGCAGAACGCAGCACTGGCACGATTGAGCAGTTTCTTGGATACGTCCACGCCCCAGCTCGTCTACTTCCTGCATCAGATGTTCCAAGACCAGCAGACAGCCATCACCTACAAGGAACTCCGTGAGGCGTGGCTGGACGGCTACGAGCAGGAGATCCGTCGGTGGCAGGAAGACTATGCACGGTTCGTGGAGGACAGGCTTTCTCCTATGTGGGAGATCGCCATGCGGAACGGAGCGCAGCAGTACATCAACCGCTTGAAAGAGCGTGGCATTCTCGTCTACGATGACAGCGATCAGGATGTGAGGTCATGGATCCAGATGCACACGGCGGAATTCGTTACCAACATCGGAGAGGGGGCGCGGCAGGCCATCCGCTCCATCGTGATGCATGGCCAGAACGAGGGGTGGACGGCAGACCAGATGGCAAGAGCGATACGTCCCTGCATCGGACTGACACAGCCCCAGGCCATGGCCAACCTACGCTACCAGCAGAATATCTACGAGAATTTGCTGGAGAACCACCCCCGCATGAGGAAGGATGTTGCGGCAAGGAAAGCCCAGGAGCCGCTCTCAAATACGCTGCGAAACAGCATCGCCTCAGAGCCTCTACCATTGCCGACACGGAACTGGCCTATGCCTACAATATGGGAGCGCATGAGAGCGTCCGGCAAGCCATGAAGCAGGGACTGATGGGACCCTGTGAGAAGGTGTGGAGCACGGCGGCAGACCCGAGGGTGTGCGAGAAATGCATGGCGCTTGCAGGGAAGCGCATTGGATTCGACAAGGGATTCTCGGATGGGAAGCGGTCATCGACAGGAAGTGCCATAGTCCCGCCGGCACATCCAAGGTGCAGGTGTGTTGTGGAGTATGTGGAGATTGCGGCGCCGGTCATAAAACCGTTGAATGTGAATCCTGAAAATGGTACAATAGAGGCAAATATAAACGAAACGGGAAAGGTTGCCGCTGAGGCAACATTAGGACTTGGAAGAGGTATGGAGCGGAGAACGGCAAACACAGGGGCGTTTTCAAATTTGGAAGTACCCATGCAAAAACGTGAAGTTGAAAGGATTTGCAGAGAATATGGTGTAGATATTTCTGGTCTGAAAATTAAGATTCAACGTGATGCAGGATTACTTAAGGAAACGCTGATTAAATGAGCTTTTGTCATTGTCGAAGGATTTTTCTGTCAGGCAAGAAAGATGCCGTGAAGTCGTAGCAGAGCTACGTCGAACGGCATCTGACGCAGCATGACAGGAAAAGACTCGGCAAGGGCAAAAGGGAATTAATCAGTGTTTCCTTAATCTAGAGTTTGCTGGTTCAACAGCCTACGATGATATTGGACGTATAGATCTCTTCCCCAATGCGTTTGCGGATATAGAACAGCTACTACGGACTGTAATCCACGAGAAAGCTCATGTCAAGCAATTGAAAAAATATGGTAGATATTATACTCAAGAAAACATAGATTTTATGGAGAAAATTGCCAGCAGATTTGAGCGGCTATTTTATGGAATCGCGTCCAAAAGGAGATGAGTAAAATGAAACTCTATGACAAATGGTTACATACCTTGTCACTATACGCTGGAGGAAAGGATTCCACCTGTCCCATTTGTGGAGGCAAAAATCTCGATCATGGGTATGTTATTATAGACCACGAAAAACACCAAGGATATGGCGCTTTATGGTGCAATGATTGCATGCATGGATTTCATTTGTCTAGGGTTGCCATCAAAACAGACGCTGATGAGGATAAAATTATATCGGCATTACCAGCCGGATTAATTTTTTCATAAATCAAGCAACTAAAGATAAGGCACTTGCGAACAGCAGGTGCTTTTCTTATGGTCCAGAAAGCAAAAGCGTGCAAAAATAAAACACTACCTCTATGAAACAGGAGGCACGACATGAAAACATTCAATGACTTTATCAGGGCAAGGGAACCTACCGAGGCGAAGGTCAGCGGCAGGTTCTCCATCCAGAAATCGAGCGACGAGAAGCGGCTGGCCTTCGGGTGGGCAAGCATAGCCCTGGATGAGCAGGGGAACCAGCTGGAAGATCAGCAGCAGGATATCATCGAACCGGAGACCTTAGAGGAGGCGGCCTACGGATTCGTGCGGCTTTACCGCGAGGGAGGGGAGATGCACGAACGCGGCGGCTGCGCCGTCCTCGTCGAGAGCGTGGTCTTCACCAAGGAGAAGATGGCAGCCATGGGAATCCCGGAAGGGACACTCCCGGTGGGCTGGTGGATCGGATTCTATGTCACGGATGACGATGTGTGGGAGAAAGTGAAGTCGGGCGAATACCCTATGTTCTCCATCGAGGGGAAAGCGGAGAGAGAGCCGGTGGAGGAAGGACAAGATGATAGAGATAACGATTAAGGGAGAACCGAAAGAAATGGCCGCCTTACTGATTGAGGCAGTAAAGCGGCAAGAAGATGAAAAAACCGAGGCGGAAATACACGAGCGATTAAGACGTGGTAAATGGTCTAACCGCGATAAACCGCCAACCGATGAGGAACTTGAGCGTGAAGAACAAAAAGAACTTCGAGAACTTAGAAAGTTTTATCGTGAACACGCTTCTGCAACCACATAAACCATCGTAATCACCTCCTTTCGTGGGCGCGATTACATTATACACCATAGGGGAAGGAGGATGGCAGGGCGTGGCAAATTCGGAAAGCTACTGGGAACGCCGTGCCAGGGAGCGTGAGGCACGGTGGACAAAGAAGTGCC
>CALGGN010000357.1 GCA_937915915.1 uncultured Selenomonas sp.
GCTATAAGCTTTACTGAACCCCTGGTCTAACCAGGGGTTTTCTGAATACAAAAATCCCCCGCCCAAACCCAAGGGCGGGGGTACTTTATTTTAGCATTCCCCCACCCCGGCATGTCAACCCCTATCCGAGGATTTTTTCGTGTTTGGAGCACATTTCCATTTGATTGCATATAGCCCTTGGTCAGCCCAAGGAACGACATGCAAAGGAGACCGCTGCTTACGCAGCGGTCTCCTGCTTCATGAAAGGATAGGAAAGGAAGTTTTGCTTCCGGGAAATCACTTGATCTCGATGCGGCGGGCGCTCGTCACCTGCTCCGGAAGCTTCGGAAGCTCCACATGCAGCACGCCGTCGCGGAACTCCGCCGATACGCGGCTCTCGTCGATGTTGTCGATGTAGAAGGAACGGCTCACGCTGCCCATGCCGCGCTCCCTGCGGATGTAGTTGCCCTGCGTGTCCTTCTCGTCCTTCTCCGTCTTCTGCTGCGCCGAGATAGTCAGATAGCTGTTCTCATAGCTGAGATGGATGTCCTCTTTCTTCATGCCAGGCAAATCCGCCGTCAGCTCATAGGCGCTGCCATTGTCCTTTACATCCACCTTGAAGCTGCCGCCCCAGCCTGCCATCGGCGCGAAGAAATCATCATGGAAGAAGGGTTCGTTGAACACATCGAACAAACTCCGGAAACCATCATCCTTACGCGCAAGATTCTTTCTCTGTCCAAACGGTACCAACCCAAACATATCTGGTCGTCTCCTTTCCAAAGACTCATTGTTGATTTGCTCCTCGGGAAGCCCCCGCCGATGTTCCTTCGGCTCTCTTGCCTCCCTTCGATTCTTATATTAACTCTAATTAGTCAAAAAGTCAATAGGTCAAAACAACAAAATTTGAATTTTTCTTTCACCCCAATAGATATTTTGCCTATGGCAAAATCTGAACAACTGCGTTATGTCAGGATAAACCTGACGAAACGCCATGAGGTGTATTTTGCCTATGGCAAAATCTGAACAACTGCGTTATAATGCCAATATGACTCCAAGTAAGAAAGAGAGGAGTATTCGGATTGCAGACTGAATCACATTCCATCCCGCATGCCCCTGCGGAGCAGATGGGATTTCTGACAACAAATCAGCAGGCATTGCGGGATGGTGTCCGGGATGGCATGCCCATCGGGCTGGGCTATTTTGTCGTATCCTTCACCCTTGGGATTGCCGCCCAGCATGCAGGGCTCACGCCCTTTCAGGGCTTTCTGGCAAGCTTCTTCAACAACGCATCGGCGGGCGAGTATGCAGGGTTTACGGTCATAGCGGCAGACGCGCCCTATATGGAGATCGCGCTGATCACGCTGGTGGCCAATGCCCGCTATCTCCTGATGAGCGCCGTTGTGAGCCAGAAATTTTCTCCCGATACACCCTTTTACCATCGGATTTTTGTCGGCTTCGATGTGACAGACGAGATTTTCGGCATCACCGTCGCACGTCCCGGAAAACTCAATCCTTTCTATAACTACGGCGCCATGCTCATGGCGCTCCCCGGCTGGTCCGTGGGGACGGCCCTTGGCATCATGGCGGGCAATGCACTTCCTCCCTCAGCGGTCAGTGCGCTTTCCGTCGCCCTTTACGGCATGTTCCTCGCAGTCATCATACCGCCTGCGCGGAAGGAGCGCATCATCGGCGTTCTGGTGGCGCTGAGCTTTCTCCTGAGCTTTGCTGCCTCCTATCTGCCCTATCTCATGAATCTTTCCGCAGGCAGCCGCACGATTCTGCTGACCGTGCTGATTGCGGGCGCTGCGGCGTATTTCCTCCCGGTACGGGAAAACGAGACGGAGAAAGGGGGGACTGACGCATGACCCACGATATCTGGATTTATATCGCGATCATGAGCCTTGTGACGATTGCCATCCGCCTTCTGCCGCTGACGCTGATCCGAAAGGAAATCAAGAATCCTTTCCTGCGTTCCTTTCTGCACTATGTCCCCTATGTGACCCTTGCCGTCATGACCTTCCCCGCGATTTTGGACGCGACGCAGAGCCAGATCTCGGGCGCCCTTGCCCTCATCGCCGGCATTGCTGCCGCGTGGTACGGCGCAAGTCTCTTCAAGGTCTCGGCCACCTGCTGTCTGGTCGTGTTCCTCTCGGAACTGGTTCTCATATAGTCGAACAACTGCTATGGATAGGAGGATGTCCCATGTTGAAACGATGTTTCCTTTGCCTGATGCTCCTGCTTTCCCTCGGCCTGCCGGTGCATGCCATGTCGGTGACAGCCCTCGGCAATCACATCTATCTGGGGCACAACGACGAGACCGCCACCTCGGGGGATGTGAAATTCGTCATCATCAACCATGTGCTGCATCTCATGAGCAAGGACGGGACGAAGGATTTTCTTTCCTTCATCAATACGGACGGCATCGTGGGCTCCGGCGTGGACTACGATGTGCGGGATGTCTATACCAGCAACCCCACCATGCATCTCTGGGAGATCACAGCCACTTCGGGCGCCCACGGCAAGAACTGCGGCTATTGGCTCGTGGGGCCGCGCCCGGACGGAAGCTACCTCTCCTATGTCTCCGTCGGCAACTTCGCCATGCTCGGATATACCAAGGATCAATGGCACCGCCTGAGCAGCGAGCTTTCCAACGGGCTGCTGGTCATCACGAGCAGCCACGGCTATCTGCCCGCAGGCGCGCAGCACGGCTATGAGACAAAATATGTGAATGACTTCCAAGTGCAGGTTTTCTGGGATGACAGAGTAAACTGGTTCGGCCTGCGGAGAATCTACTGACAGTCAAGGGGCATTCCTCGCTGTGAGGAATGCCCCTTTTGTATTTCACATTTTCATGCGATCCGAGCGCAGTTTCCGTTCCAGAATTGCCTTTCGCTTCTCGTACTCCTCCAGCTGCTCTTGATCCTCCTGCGTCAGATCCCGCTTTTTCTGCAGCTTGTCGATCTTCATCTGGAGCTGGAGCAGCTCTCCCTCCAGTTCCCACTGCACGGACGGCGTCACCATCATTTTCCCCGCCTCTCCACATACTACTTTTCTACTTTTCGTCATCGGAATCTATTTCCCGATAGCTGCCCTCAATATCGTATTGCTGCATCTGCTTCGCCAGCTCATAGCAGTCATTGATGTAGGAATTCCCGAAATACTTCATCATCCCATAGCCTGCGGCCGCCGCAATCCCCTGCCCTACGAGCGGCACATACTTCGCGGCGGTCTTCCCGAGGTAGCGCTTTCCCACGCTCTTCAGCAAAATCATGACCCCCTCCTTGGTGGCATAGTCAAAGACCTTCTTCACCAAGGGAAGCAGGATGTCGTACTTGCGAAGCTTCTTCGCCGTCTTCTCGTCCAGCCCGAAGCTTTCGCGAATCTCCAGCATCATCTTCAGGCAGATCCCCGCATCGATCCCCGCATCGATTCCGGGAATCGGATTGACTGCATTCACCGCTCCTGCAACCGCATAATTCGAAATCGACCCGCGGCATTCCTCCCGGATCTTTTCCAAATCCCTCATCGGCACCAAATCGCTCATTCAAATCCTCCTCCTTGAGAACCTGTTTCGTATCACGCACCAGCACCACTGCCGGGCCTTTTTTCGTCTGCCGGTGTCAGCTAAAACTTGACGTAGCTCTGCTACGACGGCGTTTTATCTTCCTTGTCAGACGAAAAAATTCCTCGGTATTGGCGCTGGTGCTTAGATCCGAAACAGGTTCTACGAATCGCCAAGTTTTTCACCGTTCACCACCGTATATCCGATGTGGAATTCCTCGTCGAATACGGTAAAATCCGCCAGCTTCCCTTTCTCCAGGGACCCCATGTTTCCGTAAAGCCCCAATTCTTCCGCAGGATTCTTGGTGACCAGTTCCACCACTTCGGGAATGCTTGCGCCGATATTTTCACGGAAAATACGAAGACCCTCATTCATGGCCAGGACGCTGCCCGCAATCGTTCCGTCCGCCAAGGTGGCAAGCTTCCCTTTCACGAACACCTTCTGCCCACCAAGCTCGGACTCTCCGTCGCCGAGGCCGCAGGCTCGAAGGGCATCCGTGATGAGCACGATGTGCTTCCCCTGCTTTGCGTGCCATGCCAGCCGCTGCGCTGTGGGACTGGTATGCACATTGTCCGCGATCAGTTCGCAGACCGCATCCGTATCGAATGCCGCCCCCACAATGCCCGGGCGCCTGTGGTGGAAGCCCGTCTGTGCGTTGAAAAGATGTGTGATATGGCGCATGTCATGCCTTTCAATGGCCTCCATCGCGGCCTCGTAATCCGCCGTGCTGTGCCCGATGGAAAGGATGATGCCCGCCGCCCTGCACTGCTCCACGAAGCGGAAATCCTCGATGGTCTCCGGCGCGGCCGTCAAGATCCGTACCACATCCTCATATCCCGCGAGATGCGCATAGTCCGCTTTCTGGATAAATCGCTCGGACTGTGCCCCTTTCTGCTGCGGGCTGACGAAAGGTCCCTCCATATGCGCGCCAAGCACCCTTGCGCCGCCCGGTTTCCCCATCTCATAGCGAATCCTTTCCAGCGCACGATGGATGCGAGGCATATCATAGGTCATGGTGGTGGGCAAAAAGCCCGTCACCCCCGACTTCGCCTGGAATGCCCGCATAGCAGGCAGCGCCTCGGGCGTCTCGTCCATCGTATCATGCCCCACGCAGCCGTGGATGTGCACGTCGATGAATCCCGGGGAAACATACTTCCCCTGCGCATCATAGATTTCGTCTGCCATATCCGGACGGAAGGCTTCCATGGAAAGGATGCCCTCAATGTTTGTCTCATACAACATAGCGCAGGATTCCCGCACGACGAATGCGCCGTTCTCATCCGGCAGAAGCAAACTTCCATTGATGACTGCTTTCATTGATCATCAAAACTCCTTCCATTTTCCATTGCAGAAGTCACCTCTTCGCATCCACTTCTGCATTCCGCTTTTCCATGAATTCGACGAATTCTTTCCCCGGCATGGGCTTTGCGTTGAGGAAACCCTGTCCGTAGCGGCAGCCGAGCTTCAACAGGAGCCGCTCCTGCTCCTCCGTCTCGATGCCCTCGCAGATGACGGACATGTGGAGCGTCTTGCCCAGCCGGATGATATTCCCAAGGATGTCCTTCATGCGATCGGAATCATCCGAAGCAACGAGAAGCGATCGGTCGATCTTCATCACATCCATCGGCAGGTAATCCAGCATGGAGAAGGATGAGAAGCCTGACCCGAAATCATCCACCAGGAGCGGGAACCCCATCTCATGGAGTGAATGCATGATATTCGCCGCATGCTCCCGATGCTCCTTCTGGTCGAAATCGCCGAACACCGTTTCTGTGATTTCCAGTTCCACCAGACCCTTCGGAATCTGATACTTGTCCACGATGGCCTGCATCTTTTCCAGATAGCCTTCCTCTGTGATGTGGAGGCGCGACTGGTTGACCGAGATGGGAACCACTTCCTTGCCTTCCTCCAGCCTGCGCTTCTGAAGCGCGAAGGTCTTTTCGACCAGCACGAAATCCACGGGAATCACAAAGCCGTTCTTTTCAAAAATGGGAATGAACTTTCCGGGAGACAGGAAGCCAAGCTCCGCGCTCTGCCAGCGCACCAGGGCTTCCGCGCCGATGATCCTTCGCGTTTCGATATCATATTTTGGCTGATACCATGCCTGGAATTCATCTGCCGCCAGGGCCTTTTCCATATAGCCCTCGATTTTCTGCTGCAGCGCCAGTTTCTCCTGCAGGGACGTATCGAAGAACCGCACCGCCCCCGTTGTTCCGTCGCCTTCCTGACAGGCGATATCCGCACGCTCCACGATCTGCTGCAAAAAATCCCCCTCATACAGGCTGCAGATCCCTGCACGCAAATGCAGGGAAATCCTTGCATCGGAAGTCGCGACATAGCCGAATTGCTGAACTGCCCCCACCGCCAGCTCTATGATTTCCTCATCGTCGATCGCCACGCAGATGGCGACCAAATGACCTGCATCAATCCCCGCCGCTGTCTTCAGCACCCAGGTCTTGTTTTCCAGATTTGCCGACATATCCCTGAACTGGCGGTCCAAAAGATCACGTCCGTACATTTCCGCGACAGAGGATTTGCTTTCCATCGCAAAGACCACGCAGTAAAATTTTTTGCCGGGCGCGGCACGGCCTGCCCGCGAAAACAGGTTCGGCAACTCCTGCTCCAGCCAGAGCATGTTCGGCAGCATATAGCGCTGATCCGTGTAGGCCATCTGCTGGATTGCCTCCACGTGGCGGCGGCGCATATAACTCCGATAGTAAAGGCTCCCCGCGATCACCACGATGAGAAGCATCAACGCCATAAGGGCCTGCATCGGATAATGATAGATCAGCCATTTCGGGCTCAGCTGCCGTACCTGATGCCTGACGGCTTCACCGATTGCGTTGCGGATGAGATCCGGCGGCAAGTGATTGATTTCCTTGTTGAGAATCAGCCAGAGCGCAGGCTCCACGTGCTGCCGGAC
>CALGGN010000358.1 GCA_937915915.1 uncultured Selenomonas sp.
CAGGATGTTGAGCAGCACCTGATTCAGGCGAAGCTTATCTGTAATGATATCCTCGTGCTTCACATCCTGTGTATCGATCAGCAGATCCTGCTGCTTTGCCGTGACATTAGCCTGGATAATGGTTCTGAGGTCATGGATGACATCAGGAAGATGGACATCCGCTTCCTCGATCGTCACCTTTCCGCTTTCGATGCGGCTCATGTCCAGGACATCGTTGATGAGCGAAAGGAGATGCTGGCTGGATACAGAAATTTTGGACAGGTAGTCCCTGACCTGATCCCTGTTGTCCAGATGCGACGCCGCCAGCGCGGTAAAGCCCACGATGGCATTCATGGGCGTGCGTATGTCGTGCGACATGTTGTTGAGGAACAGCGTCTTGGCGCGGCTGGCACTTTCCGCAGCGTTTAGGGCATTGGAAAGGGCTTCTTTTTGCGCCATGTCCTTGCTCACTATCTGCGTGACATCGCTGTAGTAACCGCGCAAGACATGCACATTGCCATCACACGGTTTTTCTGTTCCGCCGCAACGCACATAGATGATCCCCTTTTGCGGATGGTCCCAGCGATGGGTATTTTCAGAAAACTGACCATGCAGCATTTCGCTGAAGCTTTTGCGGACAGACACAAGTTCTTCTGCAGGAATGCGCGAATGCCAGGCTTCGTATGTTTCTTCTTCGGTCAAATCCTGTCCTGCAACGCCGAGCAGTTCCAGCATTTTTGCATTGCCCAGCAAACGGCTTTTTTTGCCATCCTCCATAATGATGTGCCATATGCCAAAACCGGCATTGCCTACTATCTCGTCATTTTCGGCAAGTTCCTGACGGCTTTGCTCCAGCTGGCTGTTTTTTTCTTCAAGCAGCTGCCTTGCCTCGGCCTGATCGCGCACCTGCTGCCTTGTGCGCCGCATGTCACGAATAAAAAATCCTGTTATGAACAGCAATATGGCAAATGCTGCAGCGCCAAACACCTCCATATGGTCGCGCAGCAGATCGGCAGCGGTATACGTATACAGCTTGTGCGAGTGGTGATAGGCCAAATTTTGCACAGTATCCTTGCCGACAAGCTTAATCCCCCTGTTAAGCAGCTTGAGCAATCCATCGTTGCCTATTTGCACGCCAAAACAACGGTCGTCCCTGTTGATCAATTGCTTGAGCGATAATCCGTGATAACGGCTGTTTTTGAGTATGTCGCTTGCCCGCAATCCGTTGAGCGTGGTGCAGCCAACCTTGCCGTCCATGACGGCTTCCAGGCAGGCGTCGATGGATGGAAAAAATGATATCTTTGCATTGGGAAAATTTGTTTTAATATAATAAAACTGCATGCGGTTATTTTGGTTTACGGCAAAATGCTTTTGGACATCATCGCTGTACCCCCCCTTATACGCAAGTTCGGTCAGCGAAGAAACAACGGGCGCAGAGTGGTTGATTCCTTTTTCTTCAGAAAAATACAAGCCGCCGCCTACGGGAAACGCGGCATCGATGCGGCTTTTTCCAAGGTCATCAACCATCGTGTCATAGCTGTCGTAGCCCTTGCTGACGACCTTAATGGAAGATATGCCAAGACTGTCGAGCAGGCGAGGCATAAGGTCACGTATCAATCCATCGGCATTGCCGTTGGCATCGGTTCCGCTAAAGGGGAGGTAATTATTGAGATAGCCAATGGTCAGCGTCCCATTTTGCTTTATCCATGCCATTTCGGATCCGGAAAGAGCTTTGCCCGTAACGCTTACCGGATAATATTTTGAACGCAACAAATCGATATAGCTCAGATCTTCGACCATGAGCTGCGACTGGGCGGCATTGAGCTCGGCAAGCAGGTCCGGGCGCTTTATGCTGACGCAAAGATAATAGTCAGAAAAACCAAAGGTGGCTGTCACTTCTGCATGTTCCCTGCCATACGCGCCATCGCCTTCCGCTGCCAAAACATCGATGTCATGTCTGTCAAATGCAGCAAACAGCACGCCATAGTCATCAAAGGTGACAACGTCGGCCTCGACTCCATGTTTTTGCAGATACGTATTCAAAACGCCGACCATGGCGCTCTTTAAAACGCCTATCTTGGCGCCATCCAGCGAAGAAGGGGCAGAATTTATGCGCTCGTCTGAATCATGCTTGATCAGGCTGTAGGATTCTCTGCCCATGGCGACGTCTGGATATCCAATAATGCCTTCCCGTTCGCTGCTGTGGGCCAAACCGGCCATCACATCTATCGTGCCGTCCAACAACATGCCGTAAAGTTCAGAAAAGCTGCCATAGACGTATTCGTACTTCCAGCCGGTATATTCCGATATTTTTCGGTAATATTCGTAGGCATAACCGCTTTTGACGGAATCCTTTTGAGCGCCTTCCTGAAAGACCTCGTTTTCGTAGTACCCCACGCGCACGGTTTTAGCACTGCTTTCGGACCCGAATGCCGTTGCGGCCAGCACGGAAACGGCAAGGGCAAACCAAAGGCCAAAGGCACATATGCGCGCAAAACCGATCGTTCTTTTTTGCATAAAAAAAGCCATAAAGCAGTACCTGTCTGTAAATGTTAAAACATTGCAAAAAAATGCCTCGAAGCTCTGGTTGAAACCTGGCTTGCCGGTGTTTTTTAGGCAAAAAAACTAAATTTCATTTTAATGTTACCAAAGAGTCTCCTCAAAAAATTAAACAAAATAATTTGAAAACAAGAAAATCAGAAAGTATATTAAATCAAGAAAAAAATGAAAAAAGCGAATCATTAAATTTAGAAGAGCATGAATCTAAAGAAGAATTAAAAAATAAGAAGGAAGGACGATGGAGTTTCGAAGAAAGGATTAGATTCATTGAAGCATTAATAATGAAAGGTAAAAACTGGAGGGGTATTCAAAAATATATGGGAAGTAGAACCTGCGCTCAAACTCGTTCACACGCGCAAAAATTGCTATTAAAAAGGAGTTAAAATTATCAAAGAATTTTTATTAGAAATGTACAAGAAATTCGGTGCTGTTAAAAAGAAGAATGATGATGAGTAAGAAACTGCTTATGGAGCTGATTATATTGGAGAACCTATTTCTCCAATTCTTGCATTTGATTCTCTCAGAGGTGGATAAGATCCACCTCCAGTATATATATATTTGGGTTTTTTTTAATTAATATTAAATATGAGCCGATTTATCGGACCCTAAACAAACAAACAAACAAACGCAAAAATTGCTATTAAAATTAAGAGCAATAGAAAATGACGAATTTAATTTCAAAAAGGAATCAATAAAAAATTTAAGCGATATCGTAGAAGAAATAAAAAATAAAGAAGGAATAAAAAATATTGATGATGATATTAATAAAAAAAATATATTAGATAAGATGCTTTCTTTAAGTGGAGGAAATTCAAATGAAACAAAAGGAAATGAAAATTATAGTTTAAACAATGATAATAAAAAAATTATAAAATTTGAAAACGACAGAACCAAAATACCGCTTGAAGATTACGTCAATAAACTTTGTGAATTTTTGGCAACTTTATTTGACGGCTTAACTGCAGATGATTTACTCAATAACTTAATGCTTGATGAAGTACAAAAAATTTATCGTGATTGTTACCAATGTTATTGGGATTTACTTAGCGGTAAATTTGAGGAATTGGAAAAAAACTCCCCGACCGCCGAAGCGGCGGTGATTTAGATTTAACGCCTTATGAATCAGTTTTGAGTTGGTTTTTACTTTGGGCGCGTGAATTTAACTGCTCAATTATCGAAGTGGGCGAAATGGATTTAGAATATCTCTTAGATTTAACCATTGCAAAAGCTAAACTTAGTGCAGATAACGAAGATCAAGTGCATTATATTGATGAAGTTTGGAATTAGCCACTGTCAAATAAGATGGTGGCTTTAATCTTTTTATTGGAGGTGAAAAAATGGCGGAAGACAAAATCACATTTGAAGATGTTGCTGGAGTAGATGAAGAAAAAGAAGAATTACAAGAAATAGTGGAATTTTTAAAGAATCCAAAGAAATTTACAGATATGGGAGC
>CALGGN010000359.1 GCA_937915915.1 uncultured Selenomonas sp.
TCCCCTAGACGTCTGGTGCGCGTGGGCGCGCAGCCGAATCTCAGGCCGGCGCGCGTACGCATTTCCGGAGCGCCTTCGGCCTGCTCCTCCTGCGGATACGCTTCTTCCTGCGAGGCGGCGAGCGACCTCCGTTCGGAAGGGCAGGAGATCTTCCAGACGGCGGAGCTTGGGAAAGTGGATCTGGGCGGCGGCGGAACTATTGCCTATATCCTGGCGCTTTACGGCATGAATGTCATCGACAGCGGCGTGGGGGTGCTTTCCATGCACGCGCCATGGGAGGCGACGAGCAAAATCGACCTGTATGAAGTGAAAAAGGGCTATATGGCCTTCCTCAAGGAAGTTTGATGCAAAGGTTGCACAAAAAAGCAGGAATCGGCGGCGATCCGTCGATTCCTGCTTTTTTGAACGCTTCAATCTTGGATAATGGTATCGAGGGCTACGCTGATCATCTCGCGGAAAGAGGTCTGGCGTTCCTCCGCGCTGCAGGATTCACCCTTGAGCAGATGATCGCTGGCCGTGAAGAGCGCCATGGCCTGCACATGGAACTGCGCGGCCAGGGTATAGAGCGCGGCGGTTTCCATCTCGACCGCCAGAATGCCGTATTTGCACAGCCTGTCGTTGTCGATGTCATCGTCATAAAAACGATCCACGGAGATGATGTTGCCGACCTTGAAGGAAAGCCCCTTGGACTTGGCCTGTTCCACAGTTTTGGACAGCAGATCGAAGTCCGCGATGGGCGCAAAATTGATGGAAGGGCCGAAGATGTTGCGGATGAGGGAGGAGTCGGTGGAAGCCGCCTGTGCGATGACGATGTCGCGCAGTTGGATGTCGTTGTGCATCACGCCGCAGGTGCCGACCCGGATGAGCTTTTTTACGCCATATTCCTGGATGAGCTCATGCACATAGATGGAAATGGAGGGAATGCCCATGCCCGTGCCCTGCACGGAGACCGGGACTCCTCGGTAAGTGCCTGTGAATCCAAGCATATTGCGTACGCTGTTGTACTGCTTCGCATCCTCCAGAAAATTTTCCGCGATGAACTTTGCGCGCAGCGGATCTCCCGGCAGCAGGATCCGCTCCGCAATTTCGCCCTTATCGGCCGCATTATGTGGTGTACTCATAGAAATCAACCTCGCTTTTTCCTGTTTTTTCCCTGTTTTTTTATCCGATGAGAGAAATTATACCGTTTTTTCAGATAAAATTCAATGTCTTGTGCTTCCTTGACAGGAAAATGTCAAAATGATAGAATGAAGCCCGTCGGTAAAAGTAGTCAAGACAATCGCGGACGTTTGTCCTATCTTGGGATGAACGGATGAGGAAAGTCCGGGCTCCACAGGGCAGTGTGCTGGATAACGTCCAGCGGGGGTGACCCTAGGGAAAGTGCCATAGAAAAGAAGACCGCCTTGGAAACAGGGCAAGGGTGGAACGGTGCGGTAAGAGCGCACCAGCAGTCGGGTGACCGGCTGGCTTGGCAAACCCCACACGGAGCAAGACCGAATAGGGAAGGGATGATGCGGCCCGCGGAACCTTCCGGGTGTGTCGCTTGAGCCTGCAGGCAACTGTATGGCCTAGATAAATGATTGTCGCCGCGAAAGCGGAACAGAACTCGGCTTATTGGCTGCTCTTGCTGACCTTGATGTTGTTTCATGGCTGCAGGTGCAGCCTGTTCTCATGTTGGAGGTGATTCTGAAAAACGACTGAAAAGATGAAATGCTGTTTAAGAATTGTATGAAGAGTATAAACTTATAAAAGATACAATTTTTATAATGGTGCTGTGATTCTGTATACGCTTTCAGATATAAATCATGATTTGGGTGTATACTAAGGTCATGGATAACTGGGACAAAAGTAATAAGCCGAATCTTGCCCAAGAGCGGGGGATCCAAGGAGAAGATTCTCAGGGGTGAATGTCATCAGCAGCTTTTGCAATCGACTAGGGCGGCCTTCTCTGCCCGAACCCGGCAGCTAACCTCGTAGGCGGAATGAGAGGAATGGTTCTTTTTGAGTAAACTGATGCGTGTGTTTGTGTTCATGATGGTGATGATGTGTTCTTGCGCGATGGCAAACGCCAATGCTCTTCGGCTTGGAGATCAGGGCAATGAGGTCGCGGAGATCCAAGGACAGCTTTCCAGTCTTGGTTACGATGTCGCGGCAGATGGGGATTTCGGCCCAGCAACAGCCGAGGCAGTGAAGGAATTTCAGGCATCTCAGGGAATGGTAGCCGATGGTCTTGTGGGACCTGCCACCTATGCGGCGCTTCTCGGAAAGGATATGCCGGAAATCAGCCGTGGATCGAATTACATCTCGCGCCGTGTGGTACAGACATCCATGCAGTATTTGGGTGTTCCCTATGTGTTTGGAGGCACGACGCCGGGCGGGTTTGACTGTTCGGGCTATGTGCGCTATGTATTTGCGCAGGCAGGCATTTATCTGCCCCGTATGGCGGATGAGCAGTATGAGGTCGGGATGCCGGTTGCATCGTCGGATCTGCGGGCGGGAGACTTGGTGTTCTTCTCCACCTACACTTACGGCGCGTCCCATGTGGGCATCTACCTTGGTGACGGACAGTTCATCAATGCGTCCTCCAGCCTTGGCGTGTCCATCTCGCCTTTGTTCGAGGGTTACTGGGGATCCTGCTATATCGGCGCTCGTCGCGTCCTGTAAGAATGAAAGAAAGAGAGGCTTTGCCTCTCTTTTTAGTTTTAGTTTGTGAACAGGTCGTCCCAAAATGCGTAGGCAATCATGAGAAAGACCAGCAGACAGAGAAAGATATCGCTCATTCCCGCACATCCTTTCCTTAGCATCATATCAATTGTTTCTCCAGCCTGCAAGAGAAATATTTTAAATAAAATGTGGAAACAGGCAGGAATTCAATTTTCGGCAGCGAAGTAAACAGTATAAAGCATTACTTACAAGAGGAGAGGGTTCATTATGGCAAAGATTCGTATTCACAATATGATGTTCTATGGATTCCACGGATTCTATGAGTATGAGCGTGAGCAGGGGCAGAAGTTCTTTCTGGATGTGGAACTGGAGACCAAGGATGATCGTGCGGTGGAGACAGATGACCTGAAGGATGCCGTGGATTCGGCCGTGGTCTATGATCTCGTGAAGGATGTGACGGAGAACAAGCGTTTCCAGCTTCTGATCGCGCTCTGCGGTCATGTGGGCGACCGCCTGCTCTCTAAATATCCGCATGTGAAAGCTGCCACCGTCCGCGTGCGCAAGCCATCTGTCCCGATTTCCGGCCCAATCGATTATATCGAAGTCGAGACCACCCGTACACAGGCGTAGTAACCTATATAATGAAGAAAAGTAGCCCTGATATCGGCGTTATCCGCGCTGGGTATCAGGGTTTTTGCATGCTTGAAAAAGAATGCTTGCATGTTCTGCTGCTTTTCGGTATGATTAAAAGATGTGAAAGTCTATTCCAAGGGAGATGGCATGATGGAGCGGTTCTTTCTGGCGGCAATGGCGCGAGCCAGTGGTGTGGGCAGCAGGTATCTTCGCCGGATGCTGGACTTCGCTTCCGCTGCGGAACTCTGGCAGATGCAGCCAGATGAGCTTGTTCAAATGACCGGCATTCCCGGACGGCTTGCGGAGACCATCCATTCTTTTCGGAAGGAACATTCGCGGGAGCCGGAGCGGTTGCAGGAACTTTGCGGGAAAAGCGGCGTGAGCCTCTGCGATATTCGACAGGAGGAATATCCATCGCTTTTGAAGGAAATTTCCGATCCGCCGGTGGTTCTTTTTTATCGGGGCGAATTGCAGCCGGATGCTGTACGTCTCGCGGTGGTCGGTTCGCGCAGGATGAGCCCCTATGGCGAGGGCGTGGCGGCAGAGCTTGCACAGGCTGCTGCGCAGGCGGGGATTACCGTGGTCAGCGGCGCGGCAAGAGGCATCGACACGGCGGCCCATACAGGCGCCTTGAAAGCAGGCCGTACCGTTGCCGTCCTGGGATGCGGCGTGGATGTCGCATATCCCTCGGAGAACCGTGGGCTTTTGGAGAGGATTGCCGAGGGGGGAGCCGTGATTTCGGAGTATGCCCCCGGAACGAATCCCCTGCCTGCCTTTTTCCCTGCGCGGAACCGCATCATCAGCGGACTTTGCCGAGCCACGTTGGTCGTGGAAGCGGCGGAGCGCAGCGGGTCGCTCATCACGGCGGAACTGGCGCTGAGCGAGGGCCGGGATGTGCTTGCGGTGCCGGGGAGCATCTATTCCCAGAACAGCCGGGGATGCCATCATCTCATCCAGCAGGGGGCGAAGCTCATTGCGTCTGCCGATGATGTGTTGGAGGAATATGGCATGCAGGGCAGACGGGAGAGCAAAAAGCCGAAGCGTACCATGCCGGAACTTACCGAGGAGGAGTCGATGGTGTACCGCGTGCTTTCCGCGGATCATCCGCTGTCGGTGGATGAGGTCATCTACAGCCTGCATGGGGCATCGGTGTCCAATGTGGCATTCCTGCTGCTGCAGCTCCAGCTCAAGGGCTGTGTCATAGAAAATGAGATGCATGCATATCTGCGTGCAGAAAGGGTGTGAGATTTTGGCTGCCAAAGCGCAAACGAAAGCAAAGTCCCCAGCAAAGGCAAAAAAGACGCTTGTGGTGGTGGAGTCCCCTGCCAAGGCGAAGACCATAGAGAAATATCTTGGAAAGAAATTCATGGTGCGCGCTTCCATGGGGCATCTGCGCGATCTGCCGAAGAGCCAGTTCGGCATCGACGTGGAGCATGATTTCGCGCCGAAATACATCAATATCCGCGGCAAAGGGGATATCATCAAGGCACTCAAGAAGGACGCAAAGCATGCGGACAAGATCTATCTCGCAAGCGATCCGGATCGCGAGGGAGAGGCGATTGCGTGGCATTTGGCGCATATTCTGGACGTTGACCCGGAAAGCGACTGCCGCATCGTGTTCCATGAAATCACGAGGCCTGCCATTCAGGAGGCCGTCAAGGAGCCCCGCCCCATCAGCATGGATCGTGTGGACGCACAGCAGGCGCGCCGCATGCTGGACCGTATCGTGGGATACAAGCTGAGCCCGCTGCTCTGGCGCAAAGTACGCAAGGGACTTTCAGCGGGGCGTGTGCAGTCCGTGACCGTGAAACTGATCTGCGATCGGGAAAAAGAGATACAGGCATTCCGCTCAGAGGAATACTGGACCATCGGATTCAAGCTCCGCAAGGGCAAGTCTCCGATGTTCGATGCGGAGCTTACCCATGTGAAGGGGAAAAAACTGGCGCTTCACAATGAGAAGGAGAGCATGGAACTGGTGCGGGAGCTGGAGCAGTCCGATTTCTCTGTCAAGGAGGTCAAAAAGAGCCAGCGCCGCCGGAAGCCGTCCGCGCCCTTCACGACAAGCAGCATGCAGCAGGACGCTGCGAGGAAGCTCGGCTTCACCAGTCGCAGGACCATGATGCTCGCGCAGCAGCTCTATGAGGGCTTGGAGCTTGGGAAACGCGGCCCTGTCGGTCTCATCACCTATATGCGCACGGACTCCACGCGCATTTCGGAGCTGGCGCAGAAGGAAGCGCGCGAGTTTCTTGCGATGAACTACGGGGCGGGTTTTGTGCCCGAAAAACCGAATATCTACAGCGCGGGCAAGAAGGCGCAGGATGCCCATGAGGCGATCCGGCCCACGAGCATCGAGCTTACGCCTGAGGCGGTGGAACCCTTTCTTTCCAAGGAGCAGTGGAAGCTCTATGCCTTGATTTGGCAGCGCTTCGCGGCAAGCCAAATGTCCGCCGCCATCTATGACACGATGAGCATCCAGATTGCGGCAGGGAAACATTGCATTGCAAGGGCAAACGGCTCGCAGCTCAAATTTCCCGGCTTTACGGCGGTCTATGCAGGGGCGGATGTGACCAAGAAGGAAAAGGATGTCCTGCTCCCCGATATGGCGGAGGGGGATGCCCTGAATCTTGCGAAAACCCTTCCGCAACAGCATTTCACGGAGCCGCCTCCGCGATATAACGATGCCTCCTTGGTCAAGACGCTGGAGGAAAAGGAGATCGGCAGGCCGAGCACCTACGCGCCCATCATCGAGACCATCATCGCCCGCGGCTATGTGCAGCGTGCGGACAAGCATTTCCAGCCCACGGAGCTGGGATTCCTGGTGCTGGATATGCTGGAGGAATACTTCAAGGACATTGTGGATGTGAAATTCACGGCAGGCATGGAAAATGAGCTGGACGAAATTGCGGAGGGCAAGATCCGGAAGAATGAGCTGCTCGCTGAATTCTACGTTCCCTTCGAGAAAACGCTGGAAAAAGCGGACGAGGCCATCGGCCCCGTGGAGCTTCCAGTGGAGGAATCCGATGAGATATGTGAGCTTTGCGGACGGCGCATGGTCATCAAACAGGGGCGATTCGGCAAATTCCTTGCATGTCCCGGATTTCCCGAATGCCGCAATACCAAGCCTATTCTGAAGGATACGGGCGTGCTCTGTCCGAAGTGCGGCGGGAAAATCGTGGAACGCCGCACGCGCAGGGGCAGGAGCTTTTTCGGGTGCGAGAATTATCCGAACTGTGACTATACCACGTGGGACGCACCGCAGCAGCAGAAATGCGAGACATGCGGCGCTTTCCTGCTGAGGCACCGCTACAAGAATGGGCGTGCCATGCTCTATTGCAGCAACGATGCCTGCGAGACGCGCAAGAACCATCCCATCAACGCGGAGCTGGAAAAAGCGCGGGCGAGAGCCGAGGCAAAGCGCAGGCAGGAAATGGAAGACAAGAAATAAGGAGCTGGAAGTGGGGTTATGGACAAACTTTTGAATACGGTCGTGCTGATGCTGGAAGGCTCCGAGATCACGCTGGAAATCTTCTTCATCACATTGATCCTGGCACTGCCCATCGGCATGCTGGCGGCCTTGGGGCGCCTGTCCGCGATCAAACTGCTGAGCCGCACGGTCGAGTTCTATATCTGGATCATGCGCGGCACACCGCTGATGCTGCAGCTCCTGTTCGTATATTTTGCGCTGCCGATGGTAGGCATTATGCTGCCGGATATCGCTGCGGCGCTTCTGGCCTTCAGCCTGAACTATGCGGCCTATTTCGCGGAGATCTTCCGTGCCGGCATCCAGGCGATTCCGAAAGGACAGTACGAGGCTGCGCAGACCTTGGGCATGACGCCCGCGCAAACCATGCGGCGCATCATCCTGCCCCAAGTCATCCGCATTGTATTGCCCCCGATCAGCAACGAGACCATCAATCTGGTGAAGGATACGTCGCTGATCTATATCCTTGCGATGAACGATCTGCTGCGCGTGGCGCGCACCATCGTGCAGCGCGAGTTCGATATGACGCCCTTTGTGATTGCGGCAGTCTTTTATCTTGCCATGACATTCGTGCTGACCTGGGGATTCAAGAAGCTGGAGGCCTACTATGGGAAATACGAAGCAGAAGGATGAGATCATGCTGAAAATGAGGAACATCCATAAGGCTTTTGGCAAGGTGGAGGTTCTGAAGGGCATTGACATCGAAGTGAAGCGCGGCGAAGTGCTGGCGATCATCGGGCCCTCCGGCTCAGGAAAAAGCACGCTGCTTCGCTGCATCAACCACCTTTCCACCATCGACAAGGGTTCCATCGACGTCAAGGGACAGTGCCTTGCGCTGACCAAGCCTTCGGGCGAGGTGGAGTATGCGCGTCCGAAGGACATGCGAAAGATCCTTTCCTGCATGGGCATGGTGTTCCAGCAGTTCAACCTGTTCCCGCACATGACGGTCATGGAGAATCTGCTGGAAGCCCCCATGCAGGTCAAGAAGATGCCGCAGGAGGAAATACAGCCGCTGGCGGAGGAGCTTTTGAAAAAGGTCGGGCTTTATGAAAAGCGGGATGTCTATCCGTCCAAGCTGTCCGGCGGGCAGCAGCAGCGTGTGGCCATTGCACGGGCGTTGGCGATGGAGCCGGATATCATGCTCTTTGATGAGCCGACCTCGGCCCTCGACCCCGAGCTGACGGGCGAAGTCCTCAAGACCATGCGGGAGCTTGCCGCATCGCAGATGACCATGGTGGTGGTGACGCATGAGATGGCCTTTGCCCGCGAGGCAGCCAGCCATGTGATCTTCATGGCGGATGGCAATATCATTGAGCAGGCCCCTCCGGAGAGCTTCTTTGCGCATCCCCGCGAGGAACGGACCAAGGCGTTTTTGCAGAATATGTTGTAAGGGTGATAGGATGAAGAAAATTCTTTTTGTGCTCGTATGCCTGCTCAGTGTATTTCTGCTGCCTTTTGCGGAAGGACGGGCGGAGGCCGCGGACTTCGGCGAGCGGGTGTCCGGCATGACAGAGATCACGGCTTTGCGCGTGAGCACACAGGACGATAAGGTACGCATCGTTGTGGATGCAGGCGGGGAGGTCAGCTTCAAGACCTCAGCGCTTTCCAATCCGGGACGCATCCTTGTGGATCTGCCGAATGCATGGCTTTCCCCAAAGATAGCAAAGAAGACGCAGATCGACAGCAAATACGCGAAGCAGGTGCGTGTTGCACAGCACGACAAGACCACCGTGCGCATTGTCGTCGAGACCGATATGGGGAAGGATCGCTATCGTGTCTTTGCTTTGAGCGGGAACCGCATCGTCATGGACTTCGGAAAGGTGGATGACGCCGCAGCGCCGTCAGATACCTCTGCGAATGTGGACAGCACCGTGCCGGAGGGTGTGCCGAAGCTGGATCCGGAAGACAAGATCAACATCGCCAAGTATGAAGAGAAGGACGAGGGGGACGCGGATTCCGTCGATGTGCAGATCGCCAAGCTCACAGGCCTGAAAGGACGCAGCATCACCCTCGATCCCGGACATGGGGGCAGCGATTCCGGCGCCATCGGGCCGTCGGGACTCATGGAGAAAACCGTGACGCTGAACATCGCGATGGAGGTCAAGCGGCTTCTCGAAGCGGAGGGGGCGACGGTCTACATGACGCGCACGACGGATACGGAGGTCTCCCCGAAGAAAGCACATGCCACGGATATCGAGGAATTGCAGGCGCGCTGCGATATCGCGAACAAGAAGAAGAGCGATATCTTCATCTCCATCCATATGGATTCCTTTGCCAGCGAAACCGCCACCGGCACAACGGGCTATTACTATGAGAAAGGCTCGAAAAAATCCTTTGAGCTGGCAGATAAGGTGCGTGCGGGGCTCATCGAGCAGATCCGCACCAAAAGCCGCGGAACGCGTACCTGCAACTTCTATGTCGTGCGCCACACGGACATGCCCGCGACCCTTGTGGAAGTCGCGTTCATCTCCAATCGGAGGGAGGAAGCGCTGCTGAATTCCAAGGCAGGCATCCTCAAGGCGGCTCAGGGCATTGTGGACGGCATTGCGGATTATTTTGGATAAATGAAGAAAGAAGTGTTGAGCGCTATGGCAAAGATCATTTTGACGGGTGACCGTCCCACAGGGCGGCTGCATGTGGGGCATTATGCGGGCTCTTTGAAGGGCCGCGTGGAGCTGCAGAATTCTGGCGAATACGATAAGATTTTCATCATGATTGCAGATGCCCAGGCTCTGACCGATAATTTCGACAATCCGGAGAAGGTGCGGCAGAATATCCTGGAGGTCGCGCTGGACTACCTTTCGGTAGGCTTGGATCCCGCGAAGTCGACGCTTTTCATCCAGTCGCAGATTTCTGAGCTGACGGAGCTCACCTTTTTCTATATGAACCTTGTGACGGTTTCGCGGCTCCAGCGCAACCCGACGGTGAAATCCGAGATCCAGATGCGGAATTTCGAAGCAAGCATCCCCGTCGGGTTCTTCTGCTATCCCATCAGCCAGGCATCGGACATCACGGCGTTCAAGGCGACCACCGTGCCGGTGGGCGAGGACCAGCTTCCGATGCTGGAGCAGACCAAGGAGATCGTGCGCACCTTCAACCGCATCTATGGCGAGACACTGGTGGAGCCGGATATCCTGCTGCCGAAGAACAAGGCGTGTCTGCGGCTTCCCGGCACGGACGGAAAGGCGAAGATGAGCAAGTCCCTCGGGAACTGCATCTACCTTGCGGATGACGAGAAGACCGTCGAAGCGAAGATCAAGGACATGTATACGGACCCGGAGCATATCCGTGTGACCGATCCCGGACATATCGAGGGCAATACGGTATTCACCTATCTGGATGCGTTCAGCAAGCCGGAGCATTTCGCGGAGTATCTGCCGGACTACGCGAGCCTCGACGAGCTCAAGGAGCACTACCAGAAGGGCGGACTGGGGGATGTGAAGATCAAGAAGTTCCTCACGAAGATCATGCAGGAGGAGCTTGCTCCCATCCGTGCGCGCCGCAAAGAATACGAAAAGGACATCCCTGCCGTCTACGAGATTCTGCGAAAGGGAAGCGAGGCAGCGAGGGCTGTTGCAGCAGACACGCTTTCCGATGTCAAGAAGGCTATGAAGATTGATTATTTTGCAGACAATGAGCTCATGAAAGCGCAAGCAGAGAAGTATAGCGATTCACAGATTTAACGTGACTATCCCCGACCATGAGTTCTATGTCCGCAAGTTGACCATCGAGGACAGGAACGGCAATCTACACATGCTCTGCACAGGAGAAAATGCCGAATAAGAAAAGAAATCAAAAGCCCGTCAGGATAAACCGCATATACCCTGCCCTATCCTCGTCATGGTAACTTTAAGGACACTGATTCAACCTTGATTTTCAAGGAAAATTCACTTGACAATATAGGGAGGCAAAAACGTGGGAACAGACAGAGGGATTTCCCCGCCGGGCAGGGACATGGAGGGACTGGCGGTGCTGCGTCCGGCGCTGCAGGGGGTCACGGGGGCAAAGGTACAGCAGAAGTTTCGCCTGAAGCCCACCCAGACCATTCTATTGAGCTTTGTTATGATGATTGGCATAGGCACTTTGCTCCTGATGCTGCCTGTTAGCTCTGCCAGGGACACCTCGATTCCCTTTATGGATGCCCTCTTTGTTTCCACCTCCGCTTCCTGCGTCACGGGGCTGACGGTGGTGGATGTGAAGAATGACCTGTCTTTTTTCGGCAAATGCGTGATGCTGATGCTGATTCAGGTGGGGGGACTGGGCATTATGACCCTGGGCACCATGGCAGTCCATGCCATGGGCTACCATTTCCGGCTGAAGGAGAGCCTGGTGCTGAAGGAGTCTCTGGGGCAGAGCGGCAGGGCAGGGCTTTTCGGGCTGATACGCCGTATGCTGGTTTACACCTTTACAGTGGAGGGCATCTTTGCCCTGCTGTTGACCTTGCATTTCTACCCGGAATATGGCTCGGATGCCTTGGGCTACGGCATTTTTCACGCCGTATCCGCCTTCTGCAATGCTGGTTTTGATCTGTTCGGCAATTACGACAGCCTCTGCGGACGGCAGGATGATTATTTCCTCATGGCTTGTCTGGGGCTTTCCGTCATGCTGGGGGGCATTGGCTTCACGGTGATGTATGACGTGCTGCACTTTAGGAGTTGGAGGAAGTATTCCCTTCATACGAAAATCGTGCTGGTGAGCAATGCCGTCTTGCTTGTAGCGGGTACCCTCCTGATCTTCGCCTTGGAGTCGGGAAACGAGAACACCCTGGGGGATTTCTCTGCGGGCAAGCAACTGGCCCACGCCGCCTTTATGTCCGTTTCCTGCCGTACCGCCGGATTCAACAGCTTTGACCTGTCCCAGACGGTGCAAATCACCCAGCTGGTGATGATCCTCCTTATGTTTATCGGCGCTTCCCCCCTTTCCACCGGAGGTGGCATAAAGAGCACGGTGTTTTTTGTCATCCTCCGCTCCGTGTGGGCGGTCTTCCGAGGGGAGAGCCAGATTACCGTCTTTGGGAGGGCCATCAGCAGGGAGCTTAGAGATCAGGCCTTCGCCATCTTTACGGTAGGCACGGTCTGGGTGGTCTCCATGGGCATGCTTCTTTCTGTTGTAGACGGGGAGGTACATGAGCTGGAGGAAGTGATCTTTGAGACGGTGTCCGCTTTCGGCACCGTGGGCATGGGCATCGGCCTCACTCTCACTTGGGATGACTGGGGCAAGGCACTGCTGTCCTTGACCATGCTGCTGGGCAGGGTGGGCATTATGACCTTTTTGATGTGTTTTATACAGCAAAGGCAGACCGCGGTGAAGTACCCGGAGAAGGATATCATGCTGGGATAGGGGGAGGAAGCTATGGAAAGGAAGAAACAATTTGCCGTTCTGGGGCTGGGGCGCTTTGGCATGAGCGCTGCCCTGACCTTGGAGAAAATGGGCTATGAGGTTCTGGGCGTGGATATGGATGCAGGCCGGCTGGCGGATTACGCCGATTCCTTGTCCCAGGTGGTGGCCTTTGACATGAGGGATGCCCGGGCCATGGATCAGGCGGGCATTGGGGAATTTGACACGGTGATTATCTCCTCCAAGAATCTGGAGGCCAACCTGATGGCGGTGATGCTGTGCAAGGAGCGGAATGTGCCGGAGATCGTGGTGAAGGCCATAGATGAGCGCCACGCCGAAATGGCCCGCCGTCTGGGAGCCACCAAGGTGATATTCTCGGAGCGGGATATGGCTCGCCACATGGCGATGCATCTGGTGAGCGACAATGCGGTGGACTATATAGACATTTCCGGCAGTATCAAGATTCTCAATGTGGATGTGCCGAAGTACCTGCTGGGGAAGAACCTCATCGAGGCAGACCTCCGGGGACGTTTCCATGTGTCGGTCATAGCCATCCGGCACGGAGGGGAGTTCCGGGTGAACCCGGATCCCAATTACCGCTTTGCTCCCGGTGATGATATCTTCCTGCTCGGCACGGCGGGGGCTTTGGCAGAGTTTGAACGCAGTCTGTGAAAGGAAACATATACCTAAGTAAACACTGATTAAGTCCCCCTAAAAGCAGTGCGAGTGACTTGTTCCCATATTTCGTGAATTTATGCCCTCATGGTTCATTTTGATACTCGAAATGAGCCTGTATTTGCTTCCAACGCTCCAAATTTGCGGGAATTTCCCGCAAATGGGTGCACTTATCCCATAGCAAGGCAAAAATCTTTTTTCCTGCCTGACCGGGCGCACATCAGAAGATTGGCTGATGCGAACAAAATATGGAACATGTGAAGATTTTTCTTCAAGCCGCGGTATCGGGTTTTTGCACAATGAAAAAATTTCTTCACGATATGGAAGGGGTGCTCCACTTTGCAGCGAACTGAAGACTTGTCGTGCTCGATTTTCCTGTCCCAGTTGAAGCCGCCATAAGGATATTTATGGCGAATAGAAAAAATTAGGATAATTTGGAACACTTGAACGGTTAGAGTTATCATGAAAAAGTGCAATGAAGAGGGCATATAGAATTGGAGGCAGACTATGGAAAAAGCATTCGCAATCCCAATATCCAGGCGTGACTTCATGAAACTGGCGGGGCTTACGGCGGCATCGTCCTTGCTTGGTATCAAGGACGATGCCGCAAAGGCAGAGGCTGCTCCTCCAGCGATAAGTGCGCTGGATTATAGCAAGGCGAATCTTCCCATTCTCTTTAATGTCGATGTCTGCGTGGTTGGCGGCGGCTCGGCGGGGACTGCGGCTGCTGTTACCGCTGCGCGAAAAGGAGCGAAGGTTGTCCTTGTGGAGCGGGGCATTTCCCTTGGAGGACTGGCGACTCAAGGATGTGTGTATCCTTGCATGCCTACTTTCATAGATGGCAGTGATACCCCCTACATCAAGGATTTAAACCGACGCATGGAAAAACAGGGGGTATCGCCCTTTCAAGACGTAGAGGATTCAGCTACTTTTTACGGAGGCGGCAGGGGACGGTATATACCGGAATATCTTGCTTTCGTGCACGATGAGATGTGTGAAGAGGCAGGCGTGGACATTCTTTACAATGCCACCTTGGTGGGAGCGGTGACCGACGGGGGCAGAATAGACAATTGTGTTGTCCAGACCATTGAAGGCCCGGGAAGAATACAGGCAAAGGTTTTTATTGATGCCACGGGGGATGCGTTGCTTTCGAGGCTGGTGGGAGTTACGGCGGAAAGAGGATCGGAAAAAACCGGACGAAATCAGCCCATGACCCTGCGCTTTGAAATGGGTGGAATTGATGCCCCAAAGGTCCATCATTTCTTCAGAGATGATTTAAAGGACGGCTGGAAAACTGCACGCGGTGAAAAAGTCTTGGCGAAGGCTCTGAAAGAGGGGAGATTCCCTTTTGTTGAATTTGATAAAATGAAAACCACCGAGAAATTCTTCCAAGGCGGGGTAGCCCGGGGCGAATTGACCGAGGATGACATCCTGTATATCCAAGCATTTACGATTCCCGGCAAAACCGGTGTCATGTCCATGAACTGTCCGGAGATGCCGCCGCTATCCTTCAGTTCCACAGATGCTGTTTCCATAAGCAGGGCGGTGACTTTTGGACGCCGCATGATGCGCCGTCTGGCGGGATTTTTCATCAAGAACATTCCCGGCTTCGAGAAAGCCTATATCAGCCGCGAAGCCAGCATGGTAGGGGTGCGGGAATCTTGGCGGATTCGCGGGAAATACTATATGGAGGCTGACGATTATCTAAAGGCACATCATTTCCCCGATGGGGTTTGCCGCACGGCATATCCCATCGACATCCATGATGTGAAGCTGGATTACTTTGAAAAGCTGAAGAAAGGACAGTACTACGAAATACCATATCGCACCTTGGTGACGAACGAGATTTCCAACCTGCTTGTGGCGGGACGTTGCGCCAGCGGAAGTTTCGCCGCTCAGGCTTCTTTCCGTATTCAGCCCACTTGCATGAGCATGGGGGAGGCAGCGGGAATTGCGGCAGCTTGGGGGATTTCTCACGGAATCGAAGCTAACGCCCTGCGCTGGGAAGATATTCCTGCAGAAGAGCGTAGCTACGTGAGCGAGGGATAAAGCAAATGAAGCATGGATTTCAGAAGTTGGAGGTTTTGTCTATGGACAAAGTTGGAACAATGGATTGATGACGAGGTAATTCACAATAGGGAAAATGGTGATTATGATGAACTACAATCGGAAAAGGCGTTGGGGAGCTGTTGTTATCGTATTCATAGCGGCTGTTTTGGCGGCAGGCTATGTGATAGGAGATTATTTTGTCGATTATGCCCTGAAGCGCGGCAACGAGACAGATCCGTTGGCGCCTCCTGCTGCCTGCGTCAATATTCTTGACAAGAGCAGGGAAATGCCTGAAGAGCCGGCGGTGCCAACAGAAGAGTGGAGCATGACCATGCCGGACGGCAGGAATGTAGTGGCAGTAAGCTATAGTCCCGCCCAAACGGGACACCGCTGGGTTATCCTGGCCCATGGCTATGGCAGGGACCACCGTTATGTCCGGGATTATGCCGAGGTTTATCTGAAGCAGGGTTATCACGTGCTCTCGCCGGACTTATGCGCCGCCGGGGAAAGTGATGGCCAGTACATTACCATGGGGGTCAAGGAAAGTGAGGAAATTGCCAAATGGGCAGCGAAAGTCAAGGAATCCGATGGTGATGCAGAAATTGTATTGCACGGAATATCTATGGGGGCTGCCACGGTAATGCTGGCAGCGGGCAGATACGAAATGCCGGGACTGGCGGCTGTCGTAGAGGACTGCAGCTATACCAGCGCCTATGAGATGTTTGCAAATCAGCTGGGCGTTATCTTTGGTCTGCCGGAATTTCCCATTATGACATGCGTAGACATTGTAAGCGGGATCAAAACCGGGGTCAAAGTGTCAGACGCCGTCCCCATAAAAGCGGTACCCGACATCAAGGTCCCGATCATGTTCATCCATGGGACGGCGGACAAACTGGTGCCGTTTCCTATGATGGAAAAGCTGTACAATGCCTGCCCTGCGCCCAAGAGTAAATTTGTCGTAGAAGGAGCAGGGCACGGGGATGCGATGACAGTGGCCGGAAAAGAGTATTGGGCGGCTGTATTCAGCTTTTTGGATGACTGCCTGGGGGCGCTATCCATATCAGGGTGAAATAATTGGGGAGGACTGAATTTATGTACAGAATACGTAGGCAGGAAAAGACTTAATAAGCCTGAATTGATTTTGGAGGGATTTTCGTGACAGAAGCGGAAAAGCTGGATGCGGGACTTGAATATGATTTCACGGAGCCGGAAGTGCGCGGACGAAAGTTCCGTGCTGTGAAGGTGTGCCAGAAGATCAACGGCATAGACATGACAGAAACGGCGGCAAGGGAGGCTGCAATTCGGGAACTTTTCGGAAGTGCGGGGAAAAGCCCGGTGGTTCTTCCCACCTTTCATTGCGACAATGGGGGAAACATTCATGTCGGGAACAATTTCTTTGCCAATTATAATGTGACTATCCTCGACAATAGAGAAGTACGAATCGGAGATAATGTGATGATAGGACCGCATACGCTTATTGCCACAGTGGGGCACCCGTTGTCCCCGGCAAAGCGTCGTATGCACTGTGCCATAGCAAAGCCTATTCGTATTGGCAATGATGTGTGGATTGGCGGTAATGTAACGATTATGCCGGGACTTACAATTGGGAATAACGTGGTTATTGCGGCTGGTGCTGTCGTTACTAAAGATGTGCCGGATAATTCATTGGTGGCTGGAGTACCAGCCAAAAAAGTCCGTGATTTGGAAAATGATGTTTTTGAATGATGTGGAGCATGAACACTCTATAGCAACAAGACAAAGGGAGAATGAATATGCCAAAAATGACAGGAAAACGCTCGTTTTTGTTTTTGCTGACAATTGGTTTTTTGTGCAGTTTGGTTTATGCATCAGTTGCGCAGGCGGCAGAAATCCTCAGAGAGGCAGTTCCTTTAGAACGTAATCATGTGGCCTTGCATTTGGAACGCTATATAGAACAGGATGGGCAGTCGAAAAAACCAATCCTGTTCGTACATGGCGTGACTTTTTCCTCCCATGAGTTCGATGTCAATTATAAAGATTACAGCTTGGCGAGATATTTTGCCAAGCATGGTTATGAAGTATGGCTGCTGGATATTGCAGGATTTGGCCATTCAGAGGCGGTCAAGGATGGTTTTATGCCGGACTCGGATTATGCGGCAGAGGACATAGAAGCGGCTGTGCGCTGCATTTTGGCGCGAAATAACCTTTCCTCCATGGATGTTTTAGGCACAATCATTGCTGTTTATGCACATATGAGTAGCAACTACACCCTGACCGTTGTAGCAGGGTAGGAACTTTGGGGAGTGAATCCTGTTTTCGCAATCAACTCCAAATCCTTCGTCCGTGTGTTGTGAAGTTTCCATTCCTTATCCCCAAGAACCATCCTCATATGGCCCGCTTTCACAAGAAGATCAAATGTGGATATGCTGGATTTTCCCATGGCTTTCACAGCCTCCCCCAATCTCGAATGAATGAGGCCTGTGACAAGCATGATGAAGTCAAATCCGTGTTCTGCATAGTAGTCCTGTATTTTCAGATTGTTGAAATCAGCATCATGTTTTATGTAGTTGTTGAATGTTTCTATAGACCAGCGACCCTTATAGTCAGCATAAACTTCCGATGCAGATCCGGGTGTTGTTGTCTGGATAAAATACACGCCCCACCAATCCCGAAACTTTTCATAGTTCTCTTGGGTATAGTTGCTTTCACCAAGGTCCATCATTTGCTTGTAGCTCTTCCGCTTGGAGTTGTTCTCGTCTTCGTCTTTGTATGCGATGATGCGCGTCTTTTCATCGATTTTTTCTTCATAGTATATGATGCGAGCACAATTCTTTTTCCCGGATTTGTAAATGAATTCGCCAGATGTATAGGAGAGTGTTTTCTTGATCCTCTTGAAATTGCTGTTGGTGGATGGAACTGGGATGATATAGCAGTTCCCGTTCTTTGACATGAGTTCCAGCACCTCCGCGGAAAAGAACCCGCGGTCAACAATGAATTTTGTGTTCACAAACAATCGGCTCCGCAGGAATTCCAGCACGCTCCGCTTGTCAACACTGGATCCACGGTAGGTGCGGTACATAAGCGGAACCTTGTTCTTGATGTCATAAGCGATCAACAGATTCACCTGCGATGCCTTCAACAGACCCATCTTGTAGCCGGGATCCGCAGGATCGTTTTCGCTTGAGCATAATCTTATGACGTGCCCATCTATGGCAACATTCCCCGAACTGCTGTCAATCAAGGATTGCTCGAATGCCCGAACGGGATCTCCTCTCATCCCAAGGTCATGAAGCAGATTGGAAAGCGCGGCATAACCCATTTTGAAAGAGAAATCCTTGTATAGAACAGAGAGGAAGCTTTCCTGGTAGAATTCATCTATCTGGTCCATATGCAGAAATCCATTTGCACACAAAATAATGCCATAGGAATAAATCTGGTTCGCCCGTTCGCGAGGAAAGCATGCCTCCAGTTTCTTCAGTACATCTCTTGAAAGAAACATGAGCAATGCATATTGTCCATAGGCAACGTCTGTGATCCCATCCGAGAACGAAACGGATCCCTGCGCTTCCATTTCCCTCAAATATCGCTTGTTGGGGAAAAATCCCTTTTCCGGCAGTATCTTGCCGATCAGATAGCCATAGTCGCTGCTCCATTTTCCGCTCGGAAGTTTTATGGCATTGTACTTGTAAACTCGATATACACCTCCATCATTTCTGAGCCTGCAGCATTTACAAGGCACATATTGGAGGATGCTATCTGGGATGGACGATTTTCTGGCCATGATACACCACCGTTTCATATGTGCATATTGTCAAATACATATATACTTTTTACACGACGATGATGCAGAAAGTCAAGCTTTTTCGCCAAGAAAATCAACAAAAAATGCCGAAAATGTGGTGATTTTACGCGCCATGTGTCCATTGTTTGGGCCGAAAGACCAAAAATGACCCATTATCAGCGAGTTTCATATGTACAGAAACCTAAATGATTGTGCCTAACATCGGTGCAGTAATATAATAAAACACACTTGTACATTGTGTGTGCACTTCCCCTGCATGCTTCGGTTTTGTTGTCCTTTTTTCGGCTGAAACGTGCATATTACGCCGAACGGCATAGAAATTTACCGGTTTACCGCAGGATTTCCTAATAGCATCCAATTTTCAGGTGCTTCTGTGAAACTGGCATATCTGTTTCACGGATTCAGGTATACAATGTCATTAAGGAAGCGACATTGATCCATCAACGCATTTTGGGAAATGCTCAAAGTGGCGCTCCTGCGGCCTTGAGGAGGTTAGTTGCCATGAAAAAATATCCGTTGTTCCAGTCCCAGTTGGGTGTGTTCCTGGAATGCATGATCTATCCCGATACAACCCAGTACAATTTGCCCTATCATGTCAAAATAGATTCCGGCGAGGATGTGAATGCTCTTTCCGATACATGGAGAAAGCTAATCTGCGCCATGCCCACACTCCGCACCCGCTTCTCCTTGGACGAGAAGGGCATCCCTTGGCAGTGGCCGGATGATAATATGGCCGTGGATATCCCTGTCAAATCCATGACGGAAGAGGCAGCGGCAGACTATATCAACGGGGGGTTCGTGCGCCCCTTTGACCTTCTTGGCGATGAGCCCCTGTTTCGCCTTGAGTTTATCAAGACGGAAATGCAGATTCACATGCTGATGGATTTTCATCATCTCGTGGCGGACGGATTCAGCTACGTTTCCATGGAGCGGGAGTTCAAGTCCATCTTTCAGGGGAAGGAGAAAAAACCGGACAACTTGTTTTTTGAACTGGCGCAGCAGGAAGAAGCCTATTTTGCTTCGGAGGAATACAGGGCAGCGCGGGATTATTTTGTAGGGAACCTGCAAGGCGCGGAGTTTACCGGGCTGTCCAATGTGAGCGCGGCTGTGGGACGCCTGGTGTCGATTGCGGAATACATCGACAAAAAGACGGTGGATGAATGGTGCAGAAAGCAGGGGATAGACACCCCTTCCCTGTTCCAGGGAGCCTTTGCCCTGGCTCTCGGCAGACTCGCTCACAGGGAAGAGACGGTCTACCTCACCAGCTACCTGAACCGCGCCAATCGCCAAAGGATGAAGGCCCAGGGCATGCTTGTCAATCAAATCGCGATAAAGGCGAGCCTGCCCGGGGAGCTTGCAGCCCGTGATTTCATACGGAAAATCAGCGAAGATTCTGCCCGGGCATACGCCATGGGGCGCTACCCTTTCACCCATCTCAGCGCCGAACTTGGCCTAAAGCCCCGCGCTGCCTTTAACTTCCACCCGGTGAAGATGGTCATGGATCTTGGCGACAGAAAATATCCCGCCACGATGATTCCAAGACCCACAGGCCAAATGGATATGGAACTCATCATCTATATGGCCGGCCCGGATTACGAAATCCGCGCCACTTCTTCCGATGCCGTCAACGATGAGGAAAGGGTGAGGACATTTGCCAGAGCGGTGAAAACCGTACTGCGGCAAATGCTTGACAGCCCGGCCGCTCCCTTGCGGGATATTTCCTTGACGGGAGAAGATGAGGTGCGGGAGATCGTCGCTTTGTCCCGGGGAGAGACGCTGGAATACGATGCCTCCGAAACTTGGGTGAACCTGTTCCTGAAACACGCACAGAATACTCCTGGGAAAATTGCCGTGGTGGACAGAAAGGGAGCCTTCACCTACGGGGAACTGGAGCATGCATCCAACTGCATTGGAGCCTGGCTGCTGGAAAAAGGCGTAGCGTCGGGCGACTTTGTTGCCCTCAAAATGGGCCGGGTGAAGGAATTTCTGGCCGCTGTCATCGCCGTGCATAAGATCGGGGCGGCCTATGTGCCCATCGACCCGACATACCCCAAGGAGCGCAAGGCTTACATGGTGGAGGATTCGGCATCGAAGGCAGTCCTGACGGAAGAGGAGGTGGCCGAGGCCTTTGTGAAGTACCCCGCGGCAGCCTCCGTCAATCGCGCTGTGCCGGAGGGCAAGGCCTATATGATGTACACCTCCGGCTCCACCGGGAGACCCAAGGGCGTAGTGCTCAGCCATCGTGCCCTGCGCGCTTTTATGGCGTGGATGCTTGCGAAGTTTGACATTACGGAGCATAGCGTCCATGCCCTGCATACGAGTTTTTCCTTTGACATTTCACTGGACGACCTGCTCTGCCCCATTGCGGCAGGCGGCACGGTTCACATACTTGCCGAAGAGTTGCGTCGCGACGTGACGAATATAAAAGAATACATTGTCAAACACAAGATCGGCATGGCCACCTTTTCTACCCCAATCGGCATGCTCCTGGTCAATCAGTACCCGGAACTGCCCCTTCGCTGCCTGATGATAGGGGGGGAAAAAATGCTGCCATGCCGGAGGACGGATATAAAGCTTGTCAACGTGTATGGCCCCACGGAATTTACCGTATGGTCCTCCTATCATGTGGTGAACCAGGAACAGGACAAGGATATTCCCATCGGACGACCTGCACCGAACACTTGGTCTTTCATCTGCGATGCCTATGGGCATCTCCTGCCCCAAGGAGCAGAGGGCGAACTGTGCCTGGCCGGGAACCAGCTTGCCGAAGGTTACTGGAAAAAGCCGGAAATTACGGCCAGGAGTTTTGTGAAGTGCCCCTTCCTGCCGGGGCAAAAAATGTACCGCACGGGAGACTTGGCCCGTTACAACGAGGCAGGGGAGTTGGAGTACCTGGGACGCATGGATAGCCAGGTGAAGCTCCGGGGCTTCCGCATCGAGATGGGGGAAATCGAAACTCTCGCCGGCCGGTTTAAGGGTATTGAGTATGTGGCAGCGGCTGTGAAGAAGGATCAACTGGTTCTTTACTATACCTCGCTGGAAGATGCCCGGATCGATGAGGAAGATTTGCGGAAATTCCTGGCGGAATCCCTGACGGAATACATGGTGCCCTCGGTGTATATGCCCATTTCCGCCATGCCAATGACACCAAACGGCAAGATCGACAGGAAGGCACTGCCGGAGCCGGACATTTCTGCCGTGATGGAGTGTGTCCCGCCGGAATCGGAGCGGGAGCACGAATTTTTCGGGATTGTCGCAGGGCTTTTGGGAACAAAGGAATTCGGCGTGACGGACAACCTTGTGAGTCTCGGACTGTCCTCCATCGGGGCCATGCGCCTGGCGGGGGAGGCCCATCGGGCCTTTGGTTTGCATATTCCCGTGGCGGAGGTTCTGCGGAGGCCAACGATCCGCTCCCTGGCTGCATGGACAGATTCGGAGGGTTCCGATACGAAGCCGCAGTTCTCGCCCTATCCGAAGCAGAAACTGTATCCCATTACGGAAAACCAGCGGGGCATCCTCATCGACTGGGAACAAAATCGTGAAACTGCCCAGTACAATATCCCGGAGGCCACCCTGTTCGATGGCGTGGATGGAGAAGCCCTGGTTCGCGCCGTGAAAGACGCTCTCTCTGCCCACGGGTATCTCAAGACCCGTTTCCTCCATGCAGAGGGGGATGTGATGCAGGAGCGCCGGGATGAGGATGAGCCTGTGGTCAGCCTGACAGAACTTGACGGTGAGCCGGACATGGCCTTTTTCCGAAGCCGCATCCGGCCCTTCGACCTCTTTTCCGATAGACTGTACCACATGGAGGTCTACACCTTTGGGAGCCGTTCCTGGCTGTTCGCAGACATCCATCATACGGTGTACGACTGGCTCTCTAGGAATGTGTTTATGGGTGAGGTTTGCCGCGCTTTGGCAGGGGAACAGCTGCGCGGGGAGCGGCTTACGGCCTACGATATTGCCCTCTACGAAAAGGAGCTGCAAAACAGCGAGACCTACGGGGAAGCGAAAGCCTATTTTGATGGGCTGGTGGAGGGGGCATCCCCTGCCCTTCTTCCCGAATCCCGGAGGCCGGAGGGAAGGGCGGGGGAGATCTTTGCCCTGCCCATCCCGGCCGGGGAAATCAACCTTTTCTGCCAGGGTTGCGGCGTGATGCCGGGAAGCTTCTTCCAGGCTGCCTTCGGGGAAACCCTCCGGAGGGTGACCCGGGAAGAGAAGCCCCTCTACCTGACGGTGAGCAGTGGCCGTTCCGCGTCCCCGGCCCTCATGGACTCCGTGGGGATGTTTGTGAAGACCCTGCCTGTGGTGTCGCAGGCTCCGGGGGATATGGCCTCCGAGGATTATGTCAGGGAAATCCACCGACAGCTGCGGGATACCTATGCCCGGGAGTTCTATCCTTACACGGAAATCGTGGAACGCCATGGGCTGCGCGGGGAAATCATGTTTGCCTATCAGGGCGGGCTGTCGGATGACGAGCTGACGAGGCGCATTCTCTCCGAGGCCAGGGGAATGGAGCTGGATGCGGCCAAATTCCCCCTCTCCCTGGAGCTTTTTTCCGGGAAGGAAGAGTATGTCCTGACCGTGGAGTATGACGGCAGGCGCTATTGCCGCACAGATATGGAATCCTTTGCCAATATGGTGAAGCATACGGCTTTGGGACTTGTGAAGGAAAAATATGTAAAAGATATCCGTCTTGTTTCGGCGGAGGAAGGGAAGGAAATTCTGTCCTTGTCTGCCGGAGAGACACTGGAATACAACCAAGAGGAGACTTGGTTGGACCTCTTCCTGGAGCATGGGAGGAATATCCCCGGCAAAACCGCCGTGGTTGACAGCGAAGGAGCCTTCACCTACGGGGAACTGGAGCATGTCTCCAACAGCATCGCGGCTTATCTTTTGGAAGAGGGCGTAGCGGCGGGCGACCTCGTGGCTCTCAAAATGGGTCGGGTGAAGGAATTCCTGGCCGCTGTCATTGCCGTCCACAAGGCGGGGGCGGCATACGTCCCCATCGATCCGGCATATCCGAAGGAGCGTATCGCCTATATGTTGAAGGACTCGGAGGCCCGATTGGCGCTGACAGAGGAGACCGTGGCAAAGGCCATGGCAGAGTGCCCCAATGCAGACCCCGTCAACCATGCGACGCCGGAAGGACGCGCCTACATGATCTACACCTCCGGCTCCACCGGGAAGCCCAAGGGCGTGGTGCAGAGCCACCGCTCCCTGCGTGCCCTTGTGGCGTGGAGATTGGCGAAGCTCGGCATTACAGAAAACAGCGTTCATGCCGAGCATGCGAGCTTTTCCTTCGACACTTCCCTGAACGACCTCATCAGCCCGATTGCGGCAGGAGGCACGCTTCACATCATTCCCGAGGAGATGCGCCGCGACATGGCAGGCATGAAAGAGTATTTCGTCAAAAACCGCGTGGATGCCATCACCCTTTCCACGCAGATCGGCATGGCAATGCTGAACCAGTACCCGGATATGCCCCTTCGCTGCCTGATGATGGGCGGGGAGAAGATGCTGCCCTGCAAGAAGACGGCGATTCGGCTCATCAACGAATACGGGCCCACGGAATTCACCGTATGCGCCTCCTATCATGCAGTGGACCAGGAACGGGATCTGGACATCCCCATCGGCCGGCCTGTGCCGAACACCTGGGCCTTCATCTGCGACCCCTGTGGGCAGCTCCTGCCCCGCGGCGTGATGGGAGAGCTGTGCCTTGCGGGGAACCAGCTTGCCGAAGGGTATTGGAAAAAGCCGGAACTGACGGCCAGGAGCTTTGTTCCATGCCCCTTCCTGCCCGGTCAGAAAATGTACCGCACGGGGGATCTGGCCCGCTACAATGAGGACGGGGAACTGGAGCACCTGGGACGCATCGACAACCAGGTGAAACTCCGGGGCTTCCGCATTGAGATGGGAGAAATCGAGAACCGCGCCAGCCAGTTTGAGGGCATCGAATCTGTGGCTGCGGCGGTGAAGAAGGAGCAGTTGGTCCTTTATTATACCGGGGCAGAGAGTGTGGCCGTTGACCAAGAAGAACTTCGTCGTTTTTTGGCGAATGCTTTGACGGAATACATGGTGCCTACGATTTATATGCCTCTTTCCATTATGCCCATGACGCCAAACGGCAAGATCGACCGCAAGGCTCTGCCGGAGCCGGAGGTTTCTGCCGCGCTGGAGTATGTCCCGCCGGAAACGGATATGGAGTGCAAATTTTTTGAAATTACCGCAGAGATTTTGGGGACAAAGGATTTTGGCGTAACGGACAACCTTGTGCGTCTGGGGCTGTCCTCCATCGGTGCCATGCGCCTGGCGGGGGGGATTTATCGAGTCTGTCATTTGCCCCTTCCCGTGGCAAAGATTATGCAGTCGCCGACTATTCGAGCCATGGCTGCGCTATCTGCCGCCCAGGAACTTATGTCCTATCCGAAACGGGAACTTTATCCCCTCATGGAAAACCAAAGGGACATCCTCAGGGAGTGGGAACAAAACCGCGGAACGACCCAGTACAATATACCGGAAGTCATCCCCTTTGCCCATGTGGAGGGTGAGTCCCTGGTTCGCGCCGTGAAAGAGGCCATAAATGCCCATGGATACCTCAAGACCCGTTTCCTCTATACAGAGGGGGAGGTGATGCAGAAGCCCATGGATGACGAAGCGCCTGTGGTCAGCCTGACGGAATTGGACAGGGAGCCTGACCAAGCCTTCTTCCAAAGCCGTGTCCTGCCCTTCGATCTCTTTGCCGAGCGCCTGTACCGGCTGGAGGTTTACGTATTCGGGAGTTGCGCCTGGCTGTTTTCAGATATCCATCATATTGTGTACGACGGGCTTTCTGCCAATGTGTTTTGGGAAGAAATAAATCGTGCCTTGGCGGGTGAAGGGCTGCGGGGAGAGACACTGACGGCCTTTGACTTCGCCCTCTACGAGAAGGAACTTCAAGGCAGCGAGGGTTATGCGAAGGCAAAAACTTACTTCTTGGGGCTGGCAGAAGGCGCGGTTCCCGCTGTCTTTCCCGATTCCCAACGTCCCGACGGAACGAGGGCGAGAACCTTTGTCCTGTCTTTTCCTGCCGTGGAAATCAATCGTTTCTGTCAAGGTTGCGGCGTGACACCTGGAAGCTTCCTCCAGGCTGCCTTTGGGGAGAGCCTGCGGAGGGTGACCGGGGAAGAAAATCCCTTTTATGTGACCATGAGCGGTGGCCGGTCCGCCTTCCCCGCTCTCATGGACTCTGTGGGAATGTTTGCGAAAACCTTGCCCATAGTTTCCCGGAATCCTGGAAATATGACCGTCAGGGAATATGTCAGAAAAACGCATCGGCAGCTATCCGAGACCTATGCTTGGGAGCGCTATCCTTGCACGGAACTGCTGAATGAGCAGGGATGGCGTCCGGAAATAATGTTTATCTACCAAGGGGGGATCTCAGACAAGGCGCCGTGTCACATCATGCTGGAACTGAATGCTGCCAGGTTTCCTCTTTATGTGGATCTGCTTGCCAAGGAGAAGGACTATATTATGCATGTGACATACGACGGCATGCGCTATAGCCGCACTGATGTGAAGTCTTTCGCCAATATGGTGAAGCATGTGGCTCTTGGACTTGTGCGGGAAGATTATGTGAAAGCTGTCAATTCCTGATGAGATAGGAGTTTCCAATGCAGATTTTATCAAAGGAGCAAAAATCCATTTCCCCAGGCATGGTTTTGCAGCGAAATTACAGGATTTTGCTGAGCAAGTTTGTTCGTTATTTATTGCCCACAACTTTGACAATGATTGCCCTATCCCTCAACGGCATATTCAACAGCATGATTGTTGCTAATCTGCTGGGCAGCAAGGCCGTGGGCATAGTAGCCTTGGGATTTCCCATCATATTTCTGGCATCTGCTGTAAACTCGTTGTTCGGCATCGGCGGGGCAAGCCTATATGCGGTCCTCCTGGGAGAGCACCAAGGGGAAAAAGCAGGCAAGGTTCTTTGCCTGTCCCTGGCGGCGGCGTTTATTTGCGGTCTTTTCATGATGACGGCGGGACTCGTTTTCACGGAATTTTTCATATCCCTCCTGTGCAGTGAGGAGAGTCTTGCCGCAAGCTTTTCCGAATATTTTCGCGTGCTGATGCTGTCGGCTCCGCTTTTTGCTCTGGTGCTGACTTTGCTGGAATTTTTGCCGCCCAGCGGTTCCCCCATCTTGGCGACCATTGTAATTTCAACGGCCAACGGCTTGAATCTCTTGATGAACTATATCTATATCGCTTATTTTGATATGGGAGTTGAGGGAGCGGCCTGGGGTGCCCTGACCGGTTATTCTGTGTCAATCCTCGTGCTTGCTGTTGCTTTTTGGTGCGGCAAAACAAGGCTGCACGTTCAAATGGCACACCTGCGGGACTTGCCCCTTTTATGGAAATGCATATCTACCGGCAGTGCATCCGCTGCATCCCAGCTTAGCTTTGCCATAAAATATGCCTTTTGCAATCATTTAGCCGCCCTTTACGGGGGAACGGCGGGAATCGTGGCCTTCTCCATTTGCCTGCAGGCCTTTTCCCTTGTTTCCGCGTTTTACAGCGGCATCATCAATGCGGCCACGCCTCTTTTGGGAGTGCTGCACGGCGAGGGTGATTTTTCGGGCCGCAGCCATGTCCTGAAAACAGCCTTTATCTATGAAACAGTGATTGTGATTGCCTTTGTACTATGGTTCGAAATTGCGCCGGAACAAACGGCAGCAATTTATAATATCACCGATTCCAGGGAGTCTGCTTTGACACAGGCCGGGCTTCGCATTTTCGTCCTTGCCATTATCTTGCGAGCAGTATGCATAACCTTCATGTTTTATTTGCAAATTTTGCAAGAACATCGCTACGCTATGGCCATAAGTATGTTTGACGGCTTTGTCGGCATCGTCCCCCTTGCTTGGCTGTTATGCTCTTTTATGGGGCTGGATGGCTTGTGGTGGGCGTATCCCATAAACAGTGTCCTCCTCTTTGTGGGGGTATTGCTGTATAATCTTCACCTTTCCCGCAAATCCGGCCGTTATAAGGACATTCTTCTCTCACAGAGGGATGAAGCGGCGGAGAAAGTTTGGGATTTTACCATGACCAACGCCCCGAAGGATATTTCCCTTGTGTCCGAGCAGCTCATCGAGCTGGGCAAAAGGAGCGGGCTGGAGAGCAAATCTGCGCTCATCCTGGGATTAGCTGTGGAAGAGATGGCCGTGTATACGAGAAATCATATGCACACCAAATATATTGATATCCTGGCACGTCTTTATAAAGACCGCATTGAAATAGATTTCCGCAGCTTGGGTGAGTCCTTTAACCCCCTAACCGAAAATGAGGGCGACGATATGATAAACTTAAAACTGATCCGCAGTTTGGCTGGTTCCTTGCAATATGACTACATCATGGGGATGAACAATGCAAGGATTACTTTGGCACGAGCATAGCGACGGCGGGGCGTGAAAATGCGCTATTTTTCCACTAAAAAGCCCCCGCTGAAATGGCGGGGACTATGGATAAGCAACTCAAGCTGATGCAATCATCTTGAGCACTTCATCATGGGATATGCTCTTGCCGTTGTAGGAATACTTGTTAGCCTTGGACATGAAGCCAGTGCCGAGAACACCAACGCTCAAATCATGCGAGATACCAAGTTCACTCAGTCCCTTTCCAACAGCCTCACGCAGAGCGATATTCACCGGGCCAGCCACTCCAGACATGCCGCTCAGGGCGTTGTGGATTTCAGACACGATCTTCCCAAACTTGCCACCTTTCTTGGCAAATTCATCGGCAAGCTGATTCACTTCGGTAAGAGTCCCGCCGACCACGATTTCCAGGTCACAATCATTCATCTTCTTGAAGTTCTTTGCGTTCATCATTTTAATCTCTCCTTTTCGGTTTCTGTTTTTGTTTCACATTCCTTATACGCTGTAAAACCGGAAGTGTGACAATCAGTTGAAGTTTCTTTTCACGCCATCAAGAAATCCTTCTTCATATTACGCATTTCACCTCCCCGACTATTTATATTTATATTTATATTTATACGCTTGAATCTTGAATTTGTTACGTTGCTTTATAACTCGGAAGAAGATGTCCCCCACCTCTATATTCAGGCAATGTCATTGATAGCAAACGACATAATTGGTAGTGCTTACACCACATGTCCGCCCCCATAGGGGGCGGGGGACCGCCGCAGGAGGCGACGCAAAGCTAGTCCTCCTGAGGATGGTGGGGGGCTGCTTGCAATAACAATGACGTCTGCTATAAGTTCAACGGGTCCTTTTTCTATATTGAAGGAGAATGCTTGTGCAATTTTCAGGTTCTTCGGCGGACATCCAGCAAACAGCGGCCACGTTCATCCGATTCCTGACGCTCCAATACGCCATGACGATTGTCTGCTACCCACTTACCGGCAGCTTCGCGGAGACCGGCCATGTGAAGCTGAACTATCTCATCAGCCTGCTGCGGGACTGGATCTTTCCCAGCCTTGGCGTCGCCACGCTCGGGCTGTGGCTCGGCATGCCGGGGATATTGGGCAGTTTCTTGCTGTCTGGGGTCTTGACCCTTTGCCTCGTATTACTGATTCCCTGGATCGCGAACCGGAAACTCCCCCGCTGTCTGCGGGATCTGCTGATCCTGCCGGAATCCTTTGCTCTTCGCCCCTCCGAATACTTTGAGGCTACGGTCTCCAGCCTGGAGGATGTGGTCAGGGCATCCGAACAGGCTTATAAGTTCTGCATAGGAAAAGGGGAGGGGGCGCGGACAGCGTACTTTGTCTCCCTGTTCATCGAGGAAATGGCGGGCAATACCGTCCGGCATGGCTTCGGCGAGGGAAAAGACGGTCTTGTGGGGGTGAAGCTCATTCTGAAGGAGAGCAGGCGGATGCTCCGACTGAAGGATAACGGCAGCCCCTTTGACCCCGTGGAATGGCTGGAAAAAAATCGGCCGGAGGATCCGACCCGGAACCTCGGCATCCGTATGGTGGTGGCGCTGGCAAAAAATGTCCAGCATGTCCGCGCCATGGAAATCAATAATCTCATCATATCTTTGTAGAAAGAGGAATCTATGGGACAGAAAGCCATATTCTTTGATGTGGACGGCACAATGGTGGAATACGGGGAGGAGGAACTGCTGTATTATCGGATTCCCGAGGATGCGGCTGTGCGTACCGTGGAGACGCTGAGAAAGTGGAGGCTGGAAGCCATGCTTGAGGGCAAGGACATCCTCTATGTGGATGACGGATTCAACCTGGAATCGTTGCCCGCCGGACTGCGTGAGTACTTGCGGGGCAAGCTGGGTTCCGTTTCCGAAAATTATGGCAGTTGGGAGTTTTCCAAGGCGGTCTGCAAAGCCGAGTCCAAAGACCCGAGCCTTGCCATGGCGATGCATGAGCTTTCTGATTTGTACGCTTTCCAGCTCCATGAGGGCAAACCGATGGTGGAGATAGTGCCAAAAGGCTTCACGAAGGGCAGCGGAATTGCCTTCGTGTCGGAGCATCTGGGGATTGACCGCAAGGACACCTTTTGCTTCGGGGACAGTGTGAACGATATCGAGATGCTCCATGCCGTCGGAACCGGCATCGTGATGGGAAACGGGGAACCCGCAGCCAAGGGGGCGGCAGATTATGTTACAAATTCCGTAGCAGAAGACGGGATTTACAATGCCTTGCAGCATTTCGGGCTGATATGACGATACATGTTTATGCCCTGCGGCTCATGGATGAACTGGAAACTCCTATCCTGCCCTATCTGGCTCATTTCAGCCCGGAGCGGCAGCAGATGATATTGCGCTACCGAAAGCCCGCGGATCGGAGCAGGACGGTATGGGCAGAGTTGCTTGCCCGGTATCTTCTGTGCAAAGGGGATGGCGCAGGCTGGGAAAGTGTGTCCGTGGAACGTGGCAAGACGGGCAAGCCTCGGGGAAGGACGCCAGAGGGAGTGCAGGAAATCAGCCTGTCCCACAGCGGCTCCTGGGTTCTTTGCAGTATCGGAGCGTGGGGCAGCGGGGTGGATGTGGAAACCTGCAGCGAAGGATATGAGGAGATTGCCGACCACTTCTTCTCCCCGGAGGAAAACGCCCTCCTGCAGCGCATGCCCCTGCCTGTTAGGGAAAAGGAGTTCCTCCGTTATTGGACTCTCAAGGAGAGTTTTCTGAAACTTACGGGAGAGGGACTTTCCGGAGATTTGGGCAGCATCGATTGCATGGCCTTACAGAGGGAGTCGGAGGGTATTGGAGGGAAGAATTTTCTGCTGTCGGACGGAGCCATGTCGGCTGTCTGCACTCAGAGGGAACATTTGCCGACACAGATGGAATTCATCCGGATCAGAGAAATCAAGGATTTTTTGAGGCCGATTGTATTATGTTCGTTGTCTTATTGAGATAATATTGTCGATGGCAATACATAAGCCACAGTGCAGAACCAATACTCGCTCAACAGCATCAATCTTCTTGACGGAGCCTGTGACGGTAACAAATTCATTCTCGTGGATAGTCAGATCCAGATCCTCCAGAATCTGCCTTCCGTCATAGGATTTATTTATGCGTTCGAGGCGCAGGAGTTTTTTTTTCATTTATCGACCCTTTCCCTTGTTTGGACGGTTGAAACTTATCCCCGTAATCATACCACAAAAAGTCGAAAAAGACGATTGCCGGTATGTGCCAGGCTCATAATTGAGAAAGAAAAAGCCATCCCCTTGGGGAAGGCTTAAAAACGAGAAACAGTTTTTCTTTAACGAGTATAAGGAATTTTGATAAAGTCCTGGGGCACAATCACGGCCTTGTCCGGGAGGATGCCGCGCCGGGCGCAGATGCCGATGACTGCATCACCCAGGGGGAAATTCCTTCCTGCAATCTCCCCGTTTCCTGCAAGAAGCGCCGCGCTTTCCACCTTGGCGAAGACTTCCTCCAGGCCCTGCCCCGTGAGCTTGACAAAGCTCTCCTTGACAGTCCAGATTTGCAGGAATCTTTCGTCGCGCTTCTGCCCGGTAAGGTGCTGGAGGCTGCGGCGTTCCTGGGCCGTGAAGAAATGTCCGGCAATCATCAGGGCGTCTTTTGCATCTTCCTCCACATCTACGCCGCTTGGCGCTTCCCCGACGCTGCACACGGCCCAATGCTTGCTGTGGGAAAGGCTTATTTCCCACGGGCTGCCGACTGCATGAGGCTTTCCCTGCCCGTCCCGCTCGATGGTGATTTCTTCCAGCGGGCGGGCTTCTTTGCGTGCCAGGACAGAGCGCACGAGCAATTCCGTCCAGATGGTCCGGTTCCTATCGGCAGGGAAGCGATAGCAGAGAATCTTTTCCTGCCGCTCAGGAGAGAAGAACTGCAAGAATTTTTCCACTGGCTGCTCCAGACGCTCTGTCAGATCCAGCCCATAAACCTCAATCATGGCATCATACTCCCTTTTACATTCTACTTCTAATGAATCTCCAAAATATTTTATCTCAAACTTCCCACACCTATAACAGGCGTAGATCCTTGAAAACTGTATATCTCAGAAGATAAAAAGGCGCAAAGCCCCAAAACTTGGTACAATAGAAGTGCTAACCAGCTACTATCCAAGGAGAGATGATGCCTGCTTTGAGAACAATAGTTCATCCTGAATCTGTTTGCTAATGGCCATTCATGATTTCCTAGAATGCCATAAATAATGTCTGCTCAATAAATGCTATATCCGCGTTTCATGCTCTTGATTGGCCTGTTTCAAGGTATTATACGCATGAAACCAGGCCGTTTTTCACATGATCATCACGGAAAATGCACGGCTTTGGGACAGATTCCTTATTTTCGTATGCGGTTAAGGGAGCGTCTAAGCACATAGTCGCGTTGCCGTACAATGCTTCATGAATTATTTAGCAGACATTAAATATTATTGCCCCTGCTGGGTGATTTATCACCTGGCAGGGGCACTTCATTTTTCGTGCTTATCGACCTGTACCCCGCTCTCCCTCTACAGGGGGCGGGCTCTGCTTGCTTACGAGAGCCGTCAAATGCCTGGCGAGAATGTCCATGAATTTTTTTGCACTCCCCGGCCGATAGGCATTCTTTTGGTAGTCTGCCAGCATTTGTACGCTGCCGGAGCGATCTTCAACGTAAATATCGAACCTTGCGGCGGCAGCTACGCGACCCTCGTTCGCCAGGAGGATGTTCTTTGCATCGAACTCCTGCATTTCCGACTCGGCATCCGTGCCAAAGAGGAAGTTGATTAACAGGGCATCCCGCAGGGGGATGTTTTCCTCGGTGCTGTAGTTGCAAACGCTGTTGGCGAAGCATTCCGTGACCTGCCGGGATACCTCCCGCAAAAGGGACTCACCAGTTGGGAAGAGATTGAGGTCAGCCGCCACGGGGAAAATCTTAAACACCAGGCCCACCGTGTTCTGCAGCCAACTCTCCATGCGGTTGTTGGTCAGGAAGTTGACGCGGATAGCTGTCTTTCCGCAATACTCACGGAGGGCAAGCATGGTGGCGGCGATGAGGATAACGTTTTTGGAGACACCCAGGCGTTTTTCCGCTTCCGCGATTTCCGTTGAGGTGATGCCAGAGTCAAGCA
>CALGGN010000360.1 GCA_937915915.1 uncultured Selenomonas sp.
GATAAAGAGTTTAATAGCCTTACGAAAAGCACATCCAGCCCTAAGGTCTACGGAAATAAACTTTTGTAAGTCAGCAGAAAGCCGCCTTGTAATACTTGAGCGAAGCGACAAAGAAAAGGGGGAACGTTTAAGATGCTACTTTAACTTTACCGGTAAAGGTTGCACCGTAAAAGAAGAAGGAAAAGTTCTTTTTGCCCACAAGTACAAGGACTTTAGTTTGCAAAGCGGGGGGCTGCTCTTATTTGACTTATAAGTCTTTTCTTGATAATATCCATTAGGAAAGTCTATGTCAGAAAAAAACTTCAATCTTTCGCTTCTTCTAAAAAAGAATGAAAACTTTTCATTTAGGAAAAAGGCATCTTTAGTTTACACTTTAAGTCTCCCTGCTATTTTGGCACAACTTTCTACCATTCTGATGCAGTACATTGATTATCTGCTGGAGGACACGGGACGCCGGATCCTGTCGGGGGATATCGCTGCACGCCCCTATCGCATGGCAGACGGAACGCAGGCTTGCCAATACTGCGCCTACCAGCTGCTTTGCGGCTTCGATACTGAACTTCCGGGCTATGCGTGCCGGGAAATCAAGAAGCTGGGGGATGAGGAAATCATGGATGGCATGGCCATCAAGCAGCAGCCGGACGAGATGCCGGGAAAGGAGAAGAACTTGGTGAATTGATTTTCGTAGTATTTGGTGTCGGATTTCCCTCTGCCACATGGACATGGACGGGCTCTAACGGGTTGCTTTCGTCAGCCCAGAAATATTCATGACATCATTCCCGATACGATTCTTGATATCTTCGATGGATGGCAACTGCTGACGGAATTTCTCCGGTAGCTCATCTGTAAGCCTGTATTCGCTGACACCAATGGGCTTATTGATGTCCTGCAAGGCATATTCGGCAATCAGGTCGTTCTTTCCCTTGCACAGTAGCAAGCCGATGGTGGGAGCATCCTGATCTGTCTTTAGGGTGTTGTCTACTGCGGTCAGGTAAAAATTTAATTTACCGGCATATTCCGGCTTGAAGTCGCCTGTCTTTAGCTCGATGACCACATAGCAGCGCAATTTCAGGTTGTAGAAGAGCAAATCCAAGTAGAAGTCCTCGCCGCCCACATTCAGGTGATACTGATTGCCTAGGAAGGCAAAGCCAGCACCAAGCTCCAGCAGCAGCTTGGTTACTTCGGCCACCATAGCGTTTTCTATATCTCGTTCCAGCATATCCGCCTTGAAGGGGATAAAATCGAAGATATAGGGGTCTTTCATCATTTGGGTGGCCAGTTCACTCTGGGGTGCCGGGAGCCTGTTTTCAAAATTGCTGATTTTATCGGCAGTGGCCTGTCTGGCGTACAGATTGCTCTCTATCTGGTGAACCAGCACATTGCGCGACCAGCCATTTTCAACATTCTGCTTTGCATACCAGAGCAGAACAGGCCGTTCCTTTACCTTATCCATAAGGGTAACAACATGGTACCATGATAATTGTGCAAGCACCTCTTGCACAATTTCTCTTTCTGGAAAAAGAGCGGCGAACTTGGACATATACTTGAGGTTGCGCACGGAATAGCCTTTGGCATCAGGATATTCCAGCCGCAGGTCACGGGACAGGTTCTCGATGAATTTGTTCCCCCAGACCTTATGCCTGTTGATGACCTGTCCGATGTGGTAGTACAACAGCAGCAATTCGCTGTTGACCTTTACGGTTGCCTGATACTGTGCTTTCTGGATCTCCGCCTTGATTTTCTGTATGGTAGCCAGATAATCTGTTTGATTCATCAACATATCAATCATGAGTCTCCATTATGTTTTTTAGCAAGGTATAAAGATTTTCAACTTCTTCGTTGGAAAGAGTGGTTCCTTTGCCCATCTTCTCATGTTCTGGAGACCAGTCACGGATATCGTATTTTGGGTCACGTCCGTTCCATGAGATAAGATTTAGCTCCTTGCGCCATCCTTTAGCACTTTCGGAGAGAACACCAATATGGTGTTTGATTTCAAATTTTACATTTTCCATAGCTACTCCTGATTCTTTAAGCAAATCAATTATCTATATATACCTGTTCTTCATCAGTAATATTATAACATTTCTTCCAGCTATTAAACAAAAAGGCGGATTGCTCCGACTTTTTCCCCTGTAAAGGGGGCAACTCGCCTTCATTATTATATCACTTTGTCCTATTGGTGTCATTTTTTAGCAGAACATCGAACTCAGATTTCTTGAAAACCTCTTGAAAAATAGGCAGGAAATAACGACATGAGAGGCGAATCGGTACAGGATAGTGTGGAAATCTTGGTGGGATTGGCAAGCTCAATCATTTTCAAGGAGGCTCTGTGATGACAAAGCGCAATTGGACGGAGGACCAGCAAAGGGCGATCGATGCGCGAAAAAAGAATCTCTTGGTCGCGGCGGCTGCTGGTTCCGGCAAGACGGCTGTGCTCGTGGAGCGGATCATTAAGATGATTCTTTCAGGCGAGTGCGATGTGGACGAACTGCTGGTCGTTACCTTCACCCATGCGGCAGCAGAGGAGATGCAGGAACGCATTGAGTCGGCGCTCATGAAGCAGATGACAGAGGAGCGGGATGCGGACAAGCTTGCCCGTCTGGATCGGCAGATCGTCCTGCTTTCGGGCGCTTCCATCACGACCATTGACTCCTTTTGCCAGTCCATCCTGCGCAGAAACTTCTCTGAAATCGACCTGGATCCCAGGTTCCGCGTGGCAAGCGAGGAAGAGCTCCGGTTGATGCAGCAGGACGTGCTGGAGGAGCTGTTCCAGCAAAAATATGAGGAAGGCAATGAGGAGTTCCTGCGTTTCACGGATGCTTTCGGCGGCAGCGAGCGGGGGGATGAGGCTCTTTACGGGCTGGTGCTCCGGCTGTATCATTTTTCCCAAAGCCAGCCGTTCCCGCAGGAGTGGCTGCAAGGGCTGGCCGTGGACTTCTCGCCGGAGGCTGTGACCGGACTTTCCGATACCAAGTGGTACGATGCGGCAACGCACGAAATCCGGCTTGGCATCCGGCAGGCGCTGGAGGAGCATGGGGAAGCTTTGCGGCTGGCAGAGGAGCTGGGCGCGGATTTTTACCTGGAAAATCTGCAGGAGGATGAGGCGCTGCTGCAGTCCATCCGCAGCGCCCTGCAGGGAAACAGCTGGCAGGAACTGTACCATGCATTCACCTTGCACGATTTTGGACGCCTCAAAACAGCTCCGAAGGGGACGGAGGACGCAGTCAAGCTTCCGGTCAAACATCTGCGTGACAGCTACAAGAAGCTTGTGCAGTCGCTGCGCACGAAATATTTCCGGCAGACGGAACAGGAGCTTCTGGAGGATCTGCGCGCGGCGGAGCCTTCCGTTCGTGCGCTGGTACAGATCACCGTGGAGTTTTTGCAGGCCTATGCGGCGGCGAAGCACGAGAAATCCCTTGTGGACTTCAGCGATATGGAGCATTTCGCGCTGGAAATCCTGTCCGCGGGCGGGCAGCGGGACGAGGCGGGGAAGCTGCTCCCGTCGCCGACAGCGGAGGAGCTGCAGCAGAAATACAAGTCCGTCATGGTGGATGAGTATCAGGATACGAATGGCGTGCAGGAGGCCATTCTGCAGCTCGTGACGCGTCCGGAAAAACGCAATCTCTTCGCGGTGGGGGATGTGAAGCAGAGCATCTATCGGTTCCGCTTGGCGGATCCCACGTTGTTTCTGGGAAAATATCATGGCTATCGCGGGGCAGGCGACGGATACGAACGCATCGATCTTTCCAAGAACTTCCGCAGCCGCCCGGAGGTGCTTTCCGCCATCAATTTCATTTTTGCGCAGGTCATGGTGGAAGGGGCCATGGAAATTGGCTACGGGAAAGACGAAATGCTCTACGCGGGCGCAAGCTATCCGCAGTCCGGCGGTCATACCCTGCAGAGCCCGGTAGAGCTTGACATCATTGCAGATGATGAGGAGGATGCGTCGGAGGAGGCAGACGAATCCGCGGAGGGGACCGACGAGGCCGAGCTTAGGGGAGCGGCACGGGAGGCGCAGCTCATCGCGGAGCGCTTAAAGGAGATAAAGGCAGGAAATACTTTGGTGTTTGACAGTTCGGCAGGTGCGTATCGTCCGTTCCGATGGAGAGATGCCGTGGTACTCATGCGCTCGGTCAAAGGTACGGCCAACGAGATGCTGGAGGTATTGCGCAGGAATGATATCCCTGCCTATGCTTCTGTGGACGCGGGCTACTTTCAGGAGCAGGAGATCCGTGTGATGCTGGCCTTGCTGACGCTTCTGGACAATGCGCGGCAGGACATCCCGCTGGCAGCGGTCATGCTTTCCCCCATTGGCGGTTTCACGCCGAAAGAGCTGGCGGAGCTCCGGCAGGCAGCGATGGAGGAAGATCTCTATACAGCGCTCCATCGGGCGGGCAACAAAGACAGCGGCCTGCCGCAGGAGCTTTCGGGACATGCGGCGCGCTTTGCGGAGCGCTTGTCCGGCTGGCGCGTGCTTTCACGGGAACTCAGCGTGCCGGAACTGATTTGGCAGCTTTATCGGGATACGGGCTATTATGATTATGTGGGGGGGCTGCCTGGAGGACTTTTGAAGCAGGCAAATCTCCGCATGCTGGTGGATCGTGCGGCAGCCTATGAGGAAACGAGTTTTCGCGGACTGTTCCGTTTCCTGCGCTTTGTGGAGCGCATGCAGGACATGGACACGGATCTTGCCGTGGCGCGTACCTTGGGCGAAAGCGAGGACGTGGTGCGCATCATGAGCATCCACAAGAGCAAAGGGCTGGAATTCCCCGTGGTGTTCGTCTCCTCTCTCGGGAAGAAGTTCAATCTTCGGGATGCCACGGTTCCCATGGTGCTCATGCACAGGGAACTGGGACTTGGCCCCTATCGCGTGGAGCAGGAGGAGCCTTTGGAGTATCCGACCTTTGCACGGCATGCGCTGGCGCACGTCATCCGGCAGGAAAATAAGGCAGAGGAGATGCGCATCCTCTATGTGGCGCTCACGCGCGCACGGGAGCGTCTGATCCTGGTGGGAAGCGCGGGAACACTTTCGCAGCTTCGCAAGAGGGCTGAGGGCTGGTGCCGCTACACGGAACAAACCACGCGCTGCGTTCCAGATCATGCCGCTTTGGGAGCAGACTGCTTCCTCGATTGGATTGCAATGGCAGTCGCCCATCATGGGGACGGAGCGCCGCTCAGGGAGCTTTCCGACACGCCGCGCATGCAGGCGGAGCTTTTGGACTATAGGGACGATTCCCACTGGGATGTGCATATCCTGAAGGGCAGCGAGATACGGGACAGGGCAGGGAAAGCGGAAGCAGAGGATGTTTTGCTCCGGCTGGCCGAAGAGCAGAAGCCAATGCCGGAGACGGAGTATCGGGCAGCCGTGGAGGCGATCTTAGACTGGAGCTATGACATGCGGGGGCTTTCCGATGTTCCGGCAAAGCTCTCTGTCACAGAGCTCAAGCGGCGCTTTGCGGAGGAAACACAAGATGCGGTTCCCCTCCTGAAACGTGCCCCCGCCGCATTCCGCCGTCCGGATTTCCTGCGGGAGCAGGCGGGGGGAAAAAGATTGACGGGAACGGAATACGGTACACTGATGCACAGTGTCATGCAGCATATTCGGCCGGAGGGGGATCTTTCCGCGGAGGGCATTGCAGCCCAGCTGGATGACATGGTGCGCCGGGAAATCTTTCGGCCGGAGGAAATCCAAGCCGTGCGGGCGAAGGATATATCCGCCTTTTTCCGGTCGCCGCTGGGGATGCGCCTTCGCCATGCAAAGCAGGTTTATCGGGAGCTTCCCTTCAGCCGTATGCTGGATGCAAAGCGCTTTTATCCGGAAGTGCAGGAAGAGGGGCAGAAAATCTTCAGCCAGGGCATCATTGATCTATTGTTCCGTGACGCGGATGACAGACTGATCCTGGTCGATTACAAGACGGACAGAGATACCCATCCGGAGAGAGCAAAGAACCGCTATCAGCTTCAAATTACCCTCTACAGCGAGGCGGTGGAGCAAATTCTGGGGGCAGCCATCGACGAGAAATACCTGTACCTTTTGCATGATGGGACGATTGTGGCAATGTGATACTTAGGGAAACGCTGATTCATTCGCCCGCCCATCTTGACGAATCAAGCAGGAAATTCATGTTTTACGTCGAATTATGCTGATTGTAGGATGTAAAATTTACACAAATCAAGGATTCAGAAAGGTGCAGAAAATCCATCCCTTTGCTGTTGTTTTTGCTGGTGGTATTCTCCGGCAGCGCTCTGGTGGAAAAGGGGAAAGAGGTAGAGCATGTAGACGCAGCCCAAAGGCAAACCCGGCAGATTGATTCTGCCGTTTGCAAATAAATTTTATTTTCTTAAAGGAGCATTCCCGTTA
>CALGGN010000361.1 GCA_937915915.1 uncultured Selenomonas sp.
AAAGCCGAGCCCGCCATTGCCAAGGAAAATGCGGTACATCCCCGCCTTTCCGTGCGTGTCAACACGCCGGAATCCGCCAAAGCGGCGGTGGAAAACGGCGCGGATGCTGTCTATGTGGGCGGCGAGGCCTTCCTCCCGCTGCGTCCTTGGACCTTGAAGGACTATGCGGAAATCATCCGCTTTGCCCACGAAAAAAAGGCAAAGGTCATCATCCAGACTCCCCGCACCACCATGCGCAGGGAATGCGGAGAGCTGGAACAGTTCCTCCCTGCCGTCTCGGAGCTGCAGCCCGATGGCATACTGGTCAGCAACCTGGGAACGCTTTCGCTTGCGAAGCAGCACACCAAGCTTTCGATCCAGGCCGACCTGTCCTTCAATCTCTTCAACCATCTTGCCGCAGAATTCCTAAAGGACAACGGCGTTGTCATGGCAGCAGCCTCCCTTGAACTGTCCTTCCATCAGCTCAAAGCGATGGTCGAGGCTTCCAGCCTGCCGATCGAAGCTGTCGTGCATGGCTCCTATGAGTCCATGCTCTGCGACCACAATATCCCCGCCATGTCCCTTCCCCACTATCATTTTCTGGAGCATCCCGAACTCATGGAAAAGCATTATGCGCTGCTGGACAAGGCAGGAGAAATCCATTCCATCCGCATCGACCAGTATGATCGCAATCACATCTGTTTTGGAAGGGATCTTTGCCTCTACCCCTATCTCGATAAGCTGAACGGGCTGGCATCCTATCGCATCGAAGCGCAGGACTATTCCCCCGAACTTACCGCCTCCGTGACAAAGGCCTATCGAAACGCTCTGGATCAGCTGTCAAAGGGCGGATCGCCCGACCCCGATGTCATATGGGGAATCGAGAAGAACAGCCCCCGCAGATTCGGCATCGGCACATTCCGCTTCCGAGAGTCCAGAAATTCTATATGACATCAAAAGGAGCAAATCATGTCTGACTATATCGGCCCAGAGGCCATCCTGGAAAAGAAAAAGAAGTACATCATGCCCTGCCTTGGGCATTTTTATCGCGAGCCGCGCCAGATGGTGCGCGGCTCCATGCAGTACCTGTTCGACAGCGAAGGCCGCAAATACCTGGATTGCTTTGCAGGCGTCTCCGTCATCAACTGCGGCCACTGCAACCCCGAGATCACACGAGAGGTCTGCAAGCAGGTGGAAACACTGCAGCATGTCTGCAATATCTACCTGACGGAAAACTTTGTGAACCTTGCGGAAAAGCTTGCCGAGGTCACGCCCGGAAATCTGCAGAAATCCTTCTTTTGCTCCACCGGCACGGAAGCAAATGAGGGTTCCCTGCTGCTCGCCTCCATCTACACCAAAAGCAGCGAGTTCCTTGCGCTGCAAAGCGGCCTGCACGGGCGCACAAAGCTCACCATGAGCCTTACGGGCATCGGTATGTGGCGCACGGATCCGAATCCCGTGGGCGGCATCCATTTCGCACCGAATCCCTACTGCTACCGCTGCCCTATGAACAAGAAATACCCGGAGTGCGACCTTGCCTGCGCAAATGCCATCGAGACCCTGATACAGACCGCCACATCGGGCAGAATCGCCGCACTGATCGCTGAGCCGATCCAGGGCAACGCCGGCATTGTCGTGCCCCCCAAGGGCTATTTCAAGCGCGTAAAGGAAATCCTCGCGAAATACGGCGGGCTCCTCATTGCGGATGAGGTGCAGACCGGCTTCGCACGCACGGGAAAAATGTTCGCCATCGAGAATTTCGACGTGGTACCGGATATCATGAGCGTCGCCAAGGCGCTCGGCAACGGCGCTCCCATCAGCGCCTTCATCGCTGCTGCCGAGATCGCGGATACCTATACCCGTCCCGGTGCATCCACGCTGGGCGGAAATCCCGTATCCAGCACGGGAGGGCTTGCGGTCCTGAACTATATCGAGCATCACAACCTCATGGAAAACGCAAGGGAGCGCGGCGAACAGTTGCGGGCCGGTCTTGCTGAGCTGCAAAAAAAGCACCCGATCATCGGCGATATCCGTGGTATCGGCCTAATGACGGGCGCTGAATTCGTCCATGGGGACAAGAGTCCTGCATCTGAGGAACTCGACGATGTGCTGGAAGAAATGAAAAACCGCGGCTTCATCATCGGAAAGAATGGTGTCTCCCGCAATGTCATGGTCTTCCAGCCTCCGCTTGTCATCACGGAGGACGACATCAACGATGTGCTGAACGCTCTGGATTTGATATTGTGATCTCTTGAAGCCGCTTCATGCACCTTGGATTATGATCCAAAAGCTCCACCACGCGATCCACGAGTTCCAACATCTGCGCCTGCGTCAGCAGGCACTTTTTTGCGCTGACCATAACCAGCATCGAGAATTCCATGACATGGAAGCGAAGATCCAGCATACGGAAATTATCTGAAAAAGCCCCCTGGAAGGCAAAGGGATAGAGCCGCAGGAAGAACTCGTTCACAAGATAATTTTCCAGAAGATAGCTGTACTCCTGCAGATTCCGGTCATACAGCGGAAGAAAGGGCAGCAGCGCCTCCGCCAGCTTTCCAGCCTTTTCCTCGGAATACGGCCTTTCATACAGGTCAGACAACAACAATGCCATGGAAAAGAGATCCTGCCGATTCTCCTGCTCGGTCAGCGCATTCGTCTGCAACTCCGTCTGATGGGTCTGTTCAAAGCAAACGGAGAGCTCTCCCTCCGACGGTTTCCACTTCCCGTCTGCGGCCCGTTTTTCCAAAAGCCCCAAAAAGATTGCCAATCGTTCCAATCGATCGGCAATCGGCATGG
>CALGGN010000362.1 GCA_937915915.1 uncultured Selenomonas sp.
TTTCTCGCTCTGGGAGCGTGTGGGGCTTCGCCGGGAAGATCTTTCCGGTACGCTGGCGGCCAACCTTTCCACCGGCATGCGGCAGCGTGTCAAACTGGCTGTCCTTCTCGCAGCACAAGCGGATTTCTGGTGTTTGGACGAGCCAGGCTCCAATCTGGATCCTGCCGGTCTGCAAATGCTGCTGCGGGAAACCCGTCAAGCCGCCTCCGGGGGAAAACTCATCCTCTGGGCCACCAATGACGCAAGAGAGGAGGCGGCAGCCGATGCGACTATCCGTCTTCCGTGGAATTAGGCTGGTTTTCCAAAAGGAATTGATTGTCGGGATGCGCTTCAAGGCTGCATGGTCCACCATCTTCATGTTTGCCTTGACCACGCTCTCCTGCATCAGCCTCGCGCTGCAGAGCGCTGTCCTGGAGCCGGACCTGCAGGCGGCGCTTCTTTGGACCATCTTGTTTTTCGCCTCCATGACAGGCATGGATCGCAGCTTTGCGGATGAGGACATGTCAGGCACGCTTCCGGCTTTGAAACTGTATGGGGATGCGCAGGCGGTCCTGTTCGGCAAGATGCTCTATGCCCTGTTCCTGCTTCTGGCCTTGTCGCTGTTTGTCATGCTTCTGTTCTTTCTGCTGTTCGATGTGCAGACAGCCTCCCTGCCGGAGTTTCTTGCTGTCGCCTTGGCCGGAATCTGCGGACTTGCCGGCGCCGGAACTTTCATCGCGGCGCTGGCCACGGGCGCCCATGTCAAAAGCGGCCTGTTCTCCGTCCTGATGCTTCCGGTCATCCTTCCCATCTTTCTTCCCGCCATCTTCCTGACAAGCGCGGTCTTTGGCGGCGAGCCCGTTCTGCTCCCCCATCTGGGCGGCATGATACTCTATGACCTGCTGCTGGTGGTGGGGGCTTCGGTTCTTTTTGACTACTTTTGGTACGAGGAGTAATCCCTGTATGATGAAATACTTATCCTTTGCCATTATGCTCTTGACCGTCCTTGTGCTGTACCTTGTGTTCTTTGTTGTCCCTCCTGCGGAGGGGCTGGGCGGACTCGTGCGCATCGCGTTCTTCCACATTCCTATGGCATGGATTTCCGTGCTGGCGTTCCTGATGAGCGCTTGGTGGGCAGCCGCTTATCTGCGCAGGGGAACCTTGCGGCAGGACCATCTGAGCGCACGTTCCGCAAAGCTTGGCTTTGTTTTCGTCCTGCTTGCAACCGTCAGCGGGGCGATTTTCAGCAAGCTGACCTGGGGGGCCTATTGGAACTGGGATCCCCGGCAGACCACGATTTTTGTGCTCATCCTGATTTACGGGGCCTATCTGACGCTTCGGGCAGCGATTCCGGAACCACGCAAACGGGCGCGGACGTCGGCGGCCTATTCCCTGTTTTCCTGCCTTACGGTTCCCTTTCTCGTGTTCATCATCCCACGGCTTTATTTTTCCCTGCATCCCACGCCTGTTCTGAATGCCGAAGGGCATGTGGACATGGATCCTGTCATGCTCGGGACGCTCATGGCCGCATTGCTGGACGCGACGCTCATCTATGTCCGGCTGCTCTTCCATCATCTGCCAAAGGAGGATTCCCATGAACCGTAATTACCTTTTGATCGCATTACTGCTGGCCTTCATCGGATACGCGGGATGGATCTTTTCCGATACCGTCACGCCCTATGTCGGGATTGCCGAGGCGCGGGAATCCAAGTCCAACGTGCAGGTCAAGGGGCTGCTGGACAAGTCTGCCCCTGCCCCGCATATGGAGGGAAATGATTTTCTCTTCGTGCTTCAGGACGAGGAAACCCTGGAGACCATGCCCGTGCGCTATCATGGCATGAAGCCGGATCAATTCGATGAGGCCTATCACATTGTCGCCATCGGAAAATACAGGGAAAACGAATTCCACGCAGACAAACTTTTGATCAAGTGTCCGTCCAAATACGAGTCCGCGAAGCAGTAAGGAGCAAAAACAATGACAGGAGATCTCTTCTTGGGCGCCGGCCTTGCCTTTTCCCTCGGAGCAGCCCTGCTCTATGCCGTTCCGGCCGGAGCGGCGTGGGCAGGACGCTGCACGGTATTGTCCGCTGTCGGCATCATCCTCGCAAGCGCCTGTCTTATGGGGCTGATTTTCGGCGATCACTTCGAGATTGCCTATGTTGCAAGCTATTCCTCGAAAGAGCTTCCCGCGGTCTACAAATTCTCGGCCTTCTGGGCAGGACAGCAAGGCTCCTTCCTCCTATGGCTGCTCATCCATGCTGTCGTCGGCTGCATTTTGGCACGCGGGCGGATGAATTCCGCCGGCATGAGCGTTTACATGCTTTTGCAATCTCTGCTTGCCATTTTGGTACTGGCGAAAAGCCCGTTTTTTCCGCAGGAAACCACGGTGGAAAATGGCATCGGCCTGAATCCGCTGTTGCAGGATCCCTGGATGGCGGTTCATCCTCCCGTTATTTTCCTTGGCTATGCCATGCTTGCCATCCCGCTGGCGTACAGTGCGGGGGCGCTGCTGAAATCCCCTGCGGCCGCCGATTGGCTGGAACCGGCCCGCAGATGGGCGCTTGCCGCATGGGGGTTTTTGGGCGCCGGCATTTTCATCGGCGGCTATTGGGCCTATAAAGTATTGGGCTGGGGCGGCTATTGGGGCTGGGATCCGGTGGAGAACTCCTCCCTTGTGCCTTGGCTCATGACGGCTGTTTTCCTTCATGTGCTGAAAGTTGCGCGCGTGCGGGAAAGTGTCCTTTCCATGACCCATCTTGCCGCCATTTTTACCTTTTCTCTTGTGCTCTACGGCACATTCCTCACGCGCAGCGGACTGCTCGGGGATTTTTCCGTCCATTCCTTTGCAGGCTCCAGCATCGGCCTGACCATCGCGTCAGTCAATGCCTTTGTCCTGATTGGGGGGCTGCTGCTCCTGACCGTTCGCGTGAACCGGCTGCCCCAAGGCCGGATGTACGATGGCTTCCATTCCCGTGAGTTTTTGGTGCTTCTGGGCATGCTGCTCACGGTGTTTATTGCGTCCATTATTTTTCTTGGCATGTCCATGCCGCTCTTCACGCAGCTGCTCAACCATCCTGCCTCTGTGGATTCTTCCTTCTACGTGCGCGCCACGATGCCCCTGGCTATCTGCCTGATGCTTGCCATGACGGCAGCCTGTCTGCGGTTCTACGGCGAAGGCAGGCCGCTTCCCAAAAGCTGGCTCCCCTTTGGCGCCCTGCTCATCGGCTGTGCGGCCCCGCTTGCCGTCGGGATTCGGGAAATCCTTCCCATCCTTCTCTCCGGCGTTTCTCTCATGGGAGCAGCAGCCTCCGTCCAAAGCTGGAAAAAACACGTTCTGAGCGTCGGAGGACTCATCGCTCATATCGGTGTCGGCATTTCGCTTTTCGCCATGGTGCTTGCGGGAAACGGGAGCCTTTCTGCCACGCAGACGCTCCGGCCGGAGGAGGCCTGCACGGTCTTCGGGCATGAAATCATCTATCACGGGCAGGAGTTCCTGGAGGATGGCTCGGCGAAATACTATGTCTATTCCGTCGACGGGCATGAAGTCAAAGCCCTGACCAAGCTGCGGGGCAATGGGACGGATGCCGCAAGGGAACCGGCCATTGACAAGGGCTTTTCCGGTGATGTTTATATCGCGCCCTCTCCCCCGGAAGACTATGGCATTGCGGAAATGACGCTAAAGAAGAAAGGCGTCTCCATGGACGGCGACCTCGCGTATCGCTACGACGGCATCGAAATGGAGCATGACGGGGAAAATCCTGCCCATATGACAGTGACGGCGCAGATTTCCGTCACCGACGGCGAAACCGTGGAAACGGCAATGCCTTCCATTCAAATGACAGCAAGCGGTGGCACCTCGGCTCCCGTCCCGATCCTGAACGGGAAAAAGCGTATCCGCTTGACCGGCATCACGGACGACCAAAGCCGCGTCCGCATCGAAATCCTTCCTTCGGAAGAGGCGTTCTCGCAGCTTCCGATTACGGCAGCCATCAGCACCAAGCCCTATATTTGGCTTCTCTGGCTCGGCTGCGCTCTCGTCACCGTCGGCTGCTTTTCGGCAGCCAAACCGCGTTGAAACGTGAACTTCATTTTGCCGCATGTTGGCCGCCGCATGCGGCAAATTCTTTTATGATAACATAAATTTTTTCAACATGGAACGCAATTACAACGTGAGCGGGGCAGACCGCAAGGCACTGGTCAAGGTCATCGGCGAGGCATTGGGCGTGAAGCCGAAGTACATGGGAACACCGAGTTACGCCTTCCGAATCGGCGAATACGAGGTCAGCCAGCACGGCGTATTGACTTTCGAGGAAGATGGAGAAACGGCAAGCGTCCTCGTAGCCATCGAAGCGGCAGGATTCACCGCCGAGCATGACGCACCAGAAGCTACCACAGAGCCACAGACGAGCGAAACTGCCGAGGACATACTCGACATACCCCAAGAGACTGAAACGGCTGAAATCGAGCCACAGGAGGCGGAGCCGACATTCGAGGAACAACCTACGGAAGAGTACACTCCCCAAGAACCACGGGAGGACATCATCAACCTTTCCATCAGTATGCCGAGGGAAACCTTCACCGACACCGCCTCGGCGAATCTGGATGATGAATGACACCGTGAAGGAGCAGATTCTCGCCATCAGAACCACGGGACTGACCAATATGTTCGATGTGAATGCGGTTCAGCGGCTGGCTTTCGAGCGTGACTTTTTCGAACTGGTCTGCTACATCGAAGAGGATAGGGCAGGGTATGTACGGTTTATCCTGACGGGAGAGTAGTCGGCTGCGGTATGCAACAAAAGCCCATCGGCAAAACGCTGGTGGGCTTACTTGATTTCGGACGGTGCTTTCATCGGCAGGATGTCCACGGCAACAACTTTCTTATGCTCCTGCCCTGTGACGTACAGCATGGGATTATCGTCTCGCTCCGTCAGCACAATGTAGGACATGGGAGCGTAGATGTTGGATTTGGGCGATTCCCTTGCCAGAAACAAATGCAGATACAGGTCGCGCTCTTTTTCGTGTATGAGGAAAGTGGCTTGGATGCGTGTGTTTCCTGCCCGTTCCGGGTAGAAACGGAATACATCGCCATGTTCCATCAGTTGCCCAATGAGCGAGAAGTATTCGATGCGGTTCTTGATTTGGGCGAATCCGGCACGGTTCATGCCCTTGAGGATTCCCATGGTCAATTTGCCGGAGCGTATTCGTTCGTAGCCGTTCCCTCCGATGTATCGGCGATTCTTGGTGACGTGCTGTATGCCGAGCAAGTGGCAGAACGACTCCCGGTAGAAGCTGATCTCAATCACGACACCGTTCGCCAATGTGTATCGAAAATCCTGTCCGTCAAATTCTGCTCGTAGTAGCCTTGCAGTTCCTTCAAATCTGTCATGCCGCCAAAATATCCCTCCCAAAAGAAAGTAGGGAGAACCGCCGAGGCAATTCTCCCTACTCCGAGCAGCGGCGAGTTTCCCTACCCTCGCCGACGGTCAACTCCGCTGTATCTTTATTGTCCCCAAGCGGAAGGGATGGCTACAGCCGCTCGTAGCAACCATATATTCTCTTGCTTTTAAGATACACGATGTGAATATTTCTGTCAAGAAAATAATTTTCAAGTGATACTTCACTATGACCAAAAGTTACGGTAATATCGGTAGCCATACCCAAAACGCAATCAAGGATTCCTTCTACACTACGTTTCGCATGTGAAGTTCTAAGGGCTAAAACCCTAAGAACTTCATCATCTAAAATCAGAATGTATGTGTTTTTTTACAATTTGGAGGAGGAATCCACATGAACAACATCTACGGCTACATTCGCGTATCTACCATTTCCCAGAGGGAAGACCGCCAGTGGGCGGCTATGGAGGAGTTCGGTGTCCCCCGCGAGAATGTCTTTGTGGACAAGCAGAGCGGCAAGGACTTTGACCGTCCCGCCTACAACGAACTCATGGCTCGGCTTTCGGAGAGCGACACCTTGGTCGTGAAAAGCCTCGACCGTCTCGGGCGCAGCTACGACGAGATGATTCAGCAGCTCGACATCATCACCCGCGAGAAGGGAGCCGCCATCGTAGTCATCGACGCTTGTGTAATAATATAACCAAATCGGAAAAGCCCAGTAAAATCAAGGGTTCGGCGGCATCGTCCTGTTTCTTTGGCCGGAAATAGTACGGGATAACCGCTCAATCGTCACCCAAGGTGCATTTCCGATGGTGCAAAGGGGTTATTACACATGAGCAACCTTTTGATACAGGAAGTACCTCTGATGGTGCTTCCCACCTTGGCGACGAAAATCGGCCTCAACGAGGCCATGTTCCTACAGCAGCTCCACTACTGGATTGACCACAGCAAGCACGAGATGGAGGGGCATCGGTGGATTTATAACACCATCGAGGACTGGTGCAAGCAGTTTCCCTTCTGGTCGCGGCGCACCATCACCCGTGTTATCGCTTCCTTGGAGCGTCAGCGGCTGATCCTCACGGCGAATTACAACCACAAGGGATTTGATCGCACGAAGTGGTACACCGTGAATTATGAGTTTTTGGCGAAGATGGAGGCGGAACCTATGCCGTCCGTACCTTCACCGGAGGAAAAGGAGGAGGATAATCAGCTGGAAGATGCTCTGCCGGAGGACGTTACAAATGTTGCCCCGGCTCCGAATGGAGATGGGACAAAGGCTTCTGTAGCAGAAAATCCCGTATCAGAGTCAGCCTCTGTTGATGGCACATCCATGATGCCAAATTGGCACAATGAGGAAAATCAAGGGGTAGCGGCCTCCGAGGTAAGTGGCACATCCATTATGCCAAAATGGCACAATGAGGAAGGACGGGGCTTGACGGGCAATCTGCCATCTTCTCCCGATGTAGGTGGCACATCCATCGTGCCAAATTGTCATCATCCATTATGCCAAAATGGCACAATGGAATGTGCCAATCTGGCATCACCAATACCAGAGAATAACTACAGAGATTACACAGAGAAAACAACAACACCTCAAGACACAGAATCTTCGAGGGAGAAGTCTGCCGAATCAGAGCAGGAGAGTTTGTTGTTGTTGTTGGCTCCTCGTTATGGGATTCAAGAGAAAACCATGCGGAAATACCTCCAAAAGTTTGGACTGGAGCTGGTGCTGAAGGAGTTTTCTTTGCTCAAAAAGTTCCTTGAGCAGAAAAAGCCCATTCAGAATCCGGCAGGGTGGCTTCGCTGTGCCTTGGAGGAGCAGTATGCGGATGCCGGGGCTGACCTTGAGAAAGTCCGGCAGGAGAAACTGGCTGAGGCCGCAGCGAAAAATCAGGCCAGAAAAGAATATTACGAGCGGCAACTCCGTGAGGAACTGGAGAAAGACCATACCGAGGTGGATGAGTCCAATCCCTTTTATGGCTACTTTCTTCGGCATTGCAAACAGAACGGGGACAAAGGGACAGAAGAAAATCAAAGTCATCCTGTAGAGACGTGACAGGAATACGCCTCGACGTGATACGACTGTCCCATGCCTTCGTTTATGCCGAGGAAACAATCAGACAAAGGGAGGAATACTTTATGCCAGAAAATCATCAGGAAACCATGCCGGGAGAACTGGAGACGCTGAAAAAGGAACTGGAAACTACCCGGCAGCAGAATCTTCATCTCCAGAAAATCATTTCCTTGGGCAATATTTCCACGCTCTCCACCCTCATCGAGCAGTATCTGTCCTTCAGTCAGGTGTAGTTCAAGAAGATTGCCCAAGAGATTCAGCTGACGGACTACTCCCGCGACAATGTGGAGAAGGTCATTCGTCTGCTGGAGCATTTGGACTATGCCCGGAAGGAGCTTCATGTGTTCATCGACCTTCACGAGGAGGGCATTGTGGGGCTGAATCCCCACTTCCAGAAGTGTATCTTTACGGCGACCGCCATTTCCCGTGAACTGGAGGAGATAGGTCTGCTCATTGATATGAGCGAGGAGGAAGCCGGAGAGCTTCATCGCCTCTTGACTGGATTCCAACAGGGATTGGAAAAGTGCGTGGAGGGCATCAAGAGAGAGCATGGGGAACAGGAGGCGCATACATGAGCCTGTTCGGCGACCGTTTGCGGGAGTGCCGGGAGAACCGTGGCATCACGAGGGAAGAACTGGCTACCCGCCTCGGCATTTCCCGCAACACCTTGGGGCGATGGGAACGGGGAGAACGGTGGCCTCGTTCCTTGGAACTGGTCTATGAGCTGGCCAATATTCTCGGAGTTCCGGTACTGTATTTCTCCGACGTGGACGAGGAGAAGCAGGAGGAGGAACTCAAAAAGAATTCCGTCATACAGGATTTAGAGGAGCGGTTGGCTCGATTGGAACATTCTCTGGACGAGGGGAATACCCATTCTTGAAGATTTTTATCCACAGGATATTCCTGACTTATCCACAAATTTATCCACAGAGAACGGAGGAATCAACATGCGTACCATCGGCTTTCTCAACTGGAAGGGTGGGGTAGGAAAAACATCCATTGCCATCAACACAGCCTATGCCTTGGCTGAAAGCTGGGGGGTGAGAGTCCTGTTTATCGACATGGACAAGCAGGGAAATGCCTCCTACTGGTTCGACTGCGACGAAAGCAGGGGAACTCTCAGCAATCTCTTGGTGTCCTGCACTAATGCGGAGGAAGTTTATGACCTTGCGCCCATGACGGCGGAGGAAATCATTCAGCCCACCCGCTACCCAAACATTGACCTGATTGCAGGAGATCCCCAGCTTCTGGAAATCAATCTTGCCATTTTGAAAAACGCCCACGGACGGCAGGACAATATTCTGTCGGAAGCGTTGGCTCCCATCCGTGACCGGTACGATGTCTGCATCATCGACAATCCGCCGGACTCTAATATTCCCGTACTGAATGGCCTTCGACTCATGGATGATGTGGTGGCAGTCACCCTTCCCAATCGGTTTAGCCTGAACGGTGTGGAGCACTTGGAGCAGGAAATCAAGAATCTGGGCTTGGCCATTGGCATTCGCGGGGTTATTGTGAACCAGTTTACCTCCACCGATGGGTGCTACGCCATTGTGGACGAATTGCGGGAGAAGAAGTATCGCCTGTTTCCGCATATCCGGGGAGGAAAGGCCACCCAGAAATGGCTTGACCAGTCCATCAACGAGCAGAAGAGCATCTACGAGATTTCTCCCCGCTCCGGGTTTGCCAGAGACCTGATGAAATTCATCGAGGCTCTGGTGGCATGAATTCAAGAATACGGAGGTGTCCCGAATGAAAAAGCATACCGGAGGCTTGGCGAGGTTTTTGAACGATGAAACGCAACAGGCCGCAAGACATCCCGCTGACGATGCCAACCGGATTGTCTATATCGACATTGACAACATCGTGTCCAATCCCCGAAACTTCTACGGACTGCGGGATATTGACTCCCTTGCCGGTCTGATTGCTGTGTCCCACATGGTGGAACCCCTCATTGTCTGCCCGGAGGAGGACGGGAAGTACATGCTCCTTTCCGGCCACCGCCGTCGAGCCGCCGTCCAGAAGCTCTTGGACGATGGGGACTACGAGGAACGGAAACTGCCCTGCATCATTCACGAACGCCGGAAAATCACCATCCCCCAAGAGAACGGGGAGGAGATTGTCTTTGACGAAAGCGACGTTGACCTTCTGCACCTTATCGCCTCTAACCGTGGCCAGCGGAAAGAGCGGACGATGGACGAGAAACTCAGCGAGGTGAAGTATCTGGAGCCTTTCGCCAGAGCTGTCTTTGCTCAAAAGCGAAAGGAGCATGGCAAGGGCATGGTGTTCCGCAAGTTCTTTGCCGAGGAAATCTTGGATATTTCCTCCAGCAAGCTGCAACGGTTGGAATCCATCAAGAAAATGTCAGAAAAGGTCAAGACTGCCGTGGAAAGCGGATATCTCAGGGAGTCCAGTGCTGTGCGGCTATCCGGGATGCCCTTGGAGCAACAAGATGAAGTCATGGCATGGCTGGAGGAGAACGGTCGCAAAGGAACCATGCAGGATGTGGAGGATGCGATAAAGGCTGTCCAGCCCAAGAAGCCGGAGATGGATTCAAGGGGCAACGAGGCGCAAGACGAACCGGTCAATCCCACTACCGAGGACTCTGGCGAGGAAAGCACGGTCATGGAGTCCGATACTATCGGAGAAGAAGCTGGTACGCGCTGTGATGAAAATGGTGGTGATGGAAGCGAAGACCCGACGGACAGCAGGTCGCCTCATCACCGTATCGAGGACGAAGAAGACGTTGCTTTCCTGCCGGATAAAAATCTCGGCGTATCGCAGCTTATGGATGTTCCCGACAGCTTTGACAATCCGCAGAAAGAGGCGGAGGACTGGTTCAGGAAGGAGCGGCTGGCCTTTTATCGGTCAGTGTACGGAGAGGCCAAGCATCTGAGCGAAAGTGAACCGAATGAGCGCAAAGCTGCCCAATGGGGCATCCGTGCCTCAGTTGCCCGTTACCATATTGCGGAGCTGATGGAAAAAAAGTAGCTGCCTTTGCACATACGTAGCATATTTCTTCAAGGAGTCGTGATCATGCTGAAGACCAAATTGTATTTTGCCCAGCGTATAGCAGAGGATGCTCTGCAACATCATTTCACTGCCAAGGGAGATGGGTGCCAGGAATTTCGACAAATACGGGAGGATTGCCTTGATTTCATGTCCATCCCCAATACGCAGCGCATTTATGCCAAACTCATAAGGTTAGAATTGAACGAACGAGCTGTGAAGATGGTGATTCGTATGCTGACCGCCGAAAAGCGGCAGTATCTCCATCTGCGTTACCGCAGGAAAAAATCCATCGTTGCCGTGTCCCTTGCCCTTCATGTGTCCGTGGCTCAGCTTAATCTCTGGCATCACGGGATTTTGGAGCAGATTGCCAGATTTATGCTTCTCACATTGAAACCGGAGGATGTGCTCCATCCCGGCAGGGTTGCCCAGATGATTCGGCTACAGGCCGAGACCATTAGATTTTTCTCTGAGATTGACCCTACGGGGACTGTGGTCACCAAGGACTGGCTTCTTGCCCTCATCATCCGTCATAGAGAGTACAAGAAACTCTTGGCAGAAATGAAATTCTTTATGGACGAAGATTCCGTTTCCCTGCATGAGCGGATTGTGGCTGCCCGCCTAAATCATCCCGACGAGCCGGAAAAATGCCTTGCTCGCTCTTGTCATGTGCATAAATGTGTTGTCAGCCGTCACTTGCGGGAGTTCGAAGAAGAGATGAGTAAATATTTGGTTTGACAGAACATCCCCCCAATAGGGGCTGCACGAAATCATAATCATAGCCGGACACGCCGCCGTGTGTCCGGCTTTTATATTAGCCATTGAAATCCAAGCCTTCGGCCTTGCATGGATGCTTTGTCGGAGGCTTTTCCTGTGTGAAAATGAGCAACTTTATAAGAAGTTTTTTTTCCTGCGCCCGATACAATGACCTCATGGAGGCGAGAATATTATGCGCAAAAAGGTTATGGCATTCAGCCTATGTCTATTCACCACTGCCGTTTTTTTCCATGGACTGTCCTATTTTTTCTTCCTGAACATCACGGATAGTCTGCCTTTGGGACTTTACCTTCGCATACCGGGTGGGGATTACCAAAAGGGGGACTATATCGTATACGAGCCATCGGAGGATGTGCGACGAATGGTAGCTGACTATGGCTGGGGCGACGGCAAGCATGTGTTTTTGAAGCAGATCGGGGCAGTAGCTGGCGAACACTACGCCGTCCATGGAGAACCACCTGAATTTACGATTGAAGGGACAACACGGGGACGGGTCTTTGACAGCGACACACAGGGGCATCCCTTGCCGAAACTTCGGGGTGAGTTCATTGTCCCCGCAGGTCATGTGCTGCCTGTGGCAACCAATCCCCGCTCCTTTGATGGCAGATATACCGGGACTATCCCCGTTGGCTGTATCAAGGCCAAGGTGATTCCCCTCTGGATTCCGTGAATTTTTTGCCCAATTTGGGCAAAAAATCGGAAGTGGCGTAATATCAGCGTTCCAAGCCCCAAATGAGCAACTTTATAAGAAGTTTTTTATTTTCTTTGGCTTACACTAGGGATTGATGATGAAAATCAGGGACAGATTTCCAAGAAGCCAGTATTGGCAGGTGATTCACAAAAATTTCGTTTTGTCAAGCAGAAAATTTTGCCCAATTTGGGCAAAAAAATTGCGTCAAGAACTATGGGAGGGATTGCTCAATGAACATTAAGGGGATATTCCGCAAGCCGGAACGGTTCACCAACTACGACCCGGACAGCCCAGCAGAACGGGCTGCACGAAAATGGGACGAGCGGGAAGACGAAATTGTTGTCCAGAACCAGAACCTACGCCTGTTGCTGGCGGGAATGATGGTGGTGGCCATTTGCCTGACGGGAGGTTTAGTCTATAAGTCCATGGCTTCAGCGGTGATGCCCTATGTGGTGGAAGTGGATACCACTACCGGCGCAGTGCGGAATATAGGCACTGTGGCGGCAAGCGCAGAGTATACGCCGGGGGAGGCGGTCTACAAGTATTTTTTGGCCAAGTTTTTGAAGAACACGAGGGAGATTCCCCTTGACCCGGTGGTGTACAAGGAAAATCTAACCACGGCTTACGGGTATCTCACAAAGGATGCCTCCACGAAGCTCCAGACCATGCTCCGCACGGAACGCACTACGGAAAAGTTCGGCCATCAGACGGTACAGATCAATGTTTCCACCATCCTGCCCATGGAGGGAGGCCACTCCTATCAGATCCGCT
>CALGGN010000363.1 GCA_937915915.1 uncultured Selenomonas sp.
GGGGTGGACTTTCTGGCAGGAGAGACAGGCACCTACGAACAGTATCAAATCGCTTGCCGACAGCTCAATCTTGATTCTATCCTGTTGACGTACATTTTCCGTGATGACAGCCAAAAGCCATGCAAAATCTATCTGGAACAGGCAAAGGACTATATGCGTTGGAGAGGGACACCGGAAGAGAACTTCGAGCCGGAACGCATGCCGGGTTCAGAACGGGGCAAGGAACTTGGCAATTTGATTGAAAAAATCATGCACATCAAGTCCCTTAAGCCGGATAATTTTGGCACATCCCGGGTGGATATCATCGGCAATACGGCCTTTATTTACTTCGAGGGTTTTTCGGAGTGTGGAGCGGAAAGCAGTTTCTACTATAATCTGCCTGACAAGAACGTATATGATATCAGCACCTTTGGGCTGTTTTACGATGCCTTTGCCAAAATCCAGAAAAAACCGCAGGTAAAAAAAGTCGTAATTGACCTCTCCAACAACGGAGGCGGTGCAGTTTCTGCGCTGATTGCCATTCTGGGCTTCCTATCACCTGACGGAGAGGCGAACCTTACCTATTTCCACACATTGAATCAAAATTATTGTTCAGAATGGTATCATGTGGATACGAATCTGGACGGCAAATTCGATGATGCGGATGGATTTGGCGGGAAATATGATTTCTACATTTTGACCAGTGGCTACTCCTATTCTTGTGCTAATGCGCTTCCTTTCCTCGCTCAAGCAGACGGTCTGGCTAAAATTATTGGTGAGCAGCCGGGTGGTGGTGATTGTATGGTAGCTGGATTCCTGGATGCTTATGGTCATGTAGCCAGAATGTCAGGATGGAACAAAATGGGCAGAATGTCAGACGGACAGTTTGTCAGCGATGAACATGCAGTCAAGGTGGATTTTCCATTCGGTGATGATGCTGATAAGCTGTATTTCAATTACGAGGCAATTGCCCAATGGCTTAAAGGAAAATAGATTGTTTTTATTTAGCTGTACAATTTAGGGGGTGCAAAATCCCCACCGAGGGGCTGTTGCACGTAATGTGACGTGCAGCAGTCCTTTTTCATGTACAAAAAGATAATCCCGGGGCTTGAATGCCTCGGGATTAGGTGTAGAATTTAGATATGCAAAAACTAAATTCACAGAAAGATTATATGTCTTTCGGAGGAAGTTATCAAGTATTTCTTCCTTTTAATCTTGAATTTCAGATTAGCAAAGATGACCCCGTCCGCCTGCTTCGCCATTGTATTGGGGGTATGGATATTACGGCACTGGAAAAGACCTATCAGCGGATAGATCGAAATTTGGCATCGCCAAGGCAGATGTTGGCCATCATTGTCTATGCCGGGATGAATCATATTTTCAGTTCCCGCAGGATAGAAATTGCCTGCAGGCGGGATATCAATTTCATGTACCTGCTGGAGGGCAAGCCTGTGCCTGACCATACAACCATCGCCCGGTTCCGTTCCAAACATTTGGCTTCCTGCATTAAGGAACTGTTTGCCCAGATGGACTTCATGCTGGAAGATATGGGAGCTATTTCCCTGCAGGATATTTTCATCGATGGAACAAAAATCGAATCCGTTGCCAACAAATACAAGTTTGTCTGGAAAAAGTCTGTCCAAAAGAATCAAGCCAAGCTTATGGAAAAGCTGCCGGACTTCGTGGACAAAGTAAAGGAAGATTTTTCGGTTTCCCTCTCACATGGCAAAGATATCCAACTGCACCATCTAAAGAAGCTGCGTCGCAAATTGAAAGTCTGGCAGAAAGAGCAGGGAATCCAGTTTGTCCATGGAATTGGGAAACGCAAAACTAACCTGCAGAAAACCATGGAACAGCTGGACGAGTTCATCGCCCGGCTCAAAAAATACAACAAATACCTGCATATCATGGGGAATCGCAACAGCTTTGCCAAGACAGATACAGATGCCACCTTCATGCGGATGAAAGAGGATGCCATGAAAAATGGCCAGCTAAAGCCTGCCTACAACATCCAGTATGGCACAGATTCCGAATTTGTTACTTGGGCTACGGTTGGTCCGCAGCCAACGGACACGACGACCCTGATTCCATTTTTACAGGAACTGGAACGCTATACGAACAAACGTTACCGCAATGTAGTAGCAGATTCTGGTTATGAGAGCGAAGAGAACTATCTTTATCTCGAAACAAATCAGCAGAGTTCTTTTATCAAGCCAAGCAACTACGAGAAGAGCAAGACTCGAAAATGGAAACAGGACATTGGCCGCAGGGAAAACATGACCTATCTGGCCGATGAGGATGCCTATCTCTGTGCCCAAGGCAGGAAATTGACCGTAACCAAGGAATTTATCCGCAAAAGCAAAACCGGATTCCATAGCCAGATAACCCATTACAGCTGCGAGAATTGCAAGGACTGTCCGGTAAAAAGTCAATGTATACACGGAAATCACTGCAAGACTCCGCTGGAAGAGCGAACCAAGAATATAGAAGTATCCAAACGGTTCCAGCGCCAGCGGCAGGAAGATCTGGAACGGATAACCTCACCGGAAGGCATCCAGTTGCGGGTAAATCGCAGCATCCAGGCCGAAGGAGCCTTTGCCATGGTAAAAGCGGATATGACCTTCCGTCGATTTTTAACCCGTGGCAATAAAAATGTCCTTGTGGAAACGATGCTGTTGGCTATGGCTTATAACATTCAAAAGCTGCACTGCAAAATACAGGCAGAAAAGCTTAATCGGCACCGAATCCCTGTGGATAACGCTGCTTAAAAAATCAAAGAGCGCAAGAAACAAAGACGATTTTCAGACCGTCTAGTGTTTTGCGCTCAAAATTCCTGTATTTTGCTCTTACTTTTAAGATATCGTCAAGTTGAAAAGCTAATGGGGCTGTGCATAAGTAATTTCTCACTCATGCAACAGCCCCTTCTCTTTTACTCAAAGCCTTCAATGAAGGCAGGAATTAAGCCAGTTTCCAGCGAATTTTTGACTAGAGGTGATGGGAGTGAAAACATTGCGAGAAGATGTGCTTCGGTACGCAAAGGGAAAATATAAGACAGAGCCGGAGTATCTGTGACGGCGATTTCCGCACTATGCCGTTCTTCGTCATGAGGATAACCGCAAGTGGTACGGACTCATAATGGATATCCCAAGAGAAAATCTTGGGCTTCATGGCGAAGAAAGAGTGGATATACTCAATGTGAAACTGGCCGATACTGCTTATGCCGATATGCTCATACATCAGAAGGGTTACTTCAAGGGCTATCACATCAGCCGAGGCAATTGGGTGTCAGTGCTGCTGGACGGTACTGTGCCAATGAAGGATGTTCAGAGTTTGCTGGCTGAAAGCTATGTTGTCACATCAAAGAAGTATCGGAAACCCAAGGAGCGTCCACCGAAAGAGTGGCTTGTCCCCGCAAATCCCAAGCATTACGATGTAATCCATGCCTTTGATGATAAGGCGGAAATTGATTGGAAACAGGGACGCGGCATTATCGTAGGCGATACCGTATTTTTGTACGCCACCGCTCCTGTGTCTGCTATCCTTTTCAAATGCAGCGTAACCAAGACGGATATACCTTTCGATTATGCCGAAAAGGGATTGACCATCACGGCGCTTATGAAAATCAAGCTGCTTAAGCGATACAAGCCAGATGAATTCCCTTTTGCACTGCTCAAAGGGGAATATGGAATTTATGCTGTACGAGGACCGCGAGGAATTCCCCACAGTTTAAGTGAGATGTTGAAATGAGGTAATCGACCATGAAGAAGCTGACAGCCATATTTACAGTTCTGCTACTGCTTGCTATGACAATTCCAGCGATGGCGGCATCTGCCATAAATCAGGATGGCTACTACAAAGGCATCAAACTATGCGGCAAGGTAAAGGTAGTGGAGCATTTTGCCGATATCAAAGTCAAGGTCGTGGATTCCTTCCCTGACCTCAAGGTGAAGGTTGTTGATTCTTTCCCGGATGATATCGGCGAGTGGAAGTTCGTGGAAAGCGGGGAAGACTTCACCGTCCAGTTTGTAGACAGCTTTCCAGAGATCAAAATCAAGTATGTGAATTCATTTCCGGGAGTGGAATGATTACGATGAGCAAAATAGATGAATTGGCTAAAATAATCGGTATCAGCTCCAACATTGTGTTCTTTGGTGGAGCGGGGATGTCCACAGAGTCTGGGATACCAGATTTTCGCAGTGCTGATGGTATTTATAATCAAAAGCTGAACAAACGATTCAGTCCGGAGGAAATGGTGTCTCATACCTTCCTGATGAGCCATCCGGAGGAGTTTTTTGAATTCCTCTTTAACAAAATGATTTTTTTGGAAGCAACACCCAATGAAGGACATCAGGCGTTGGCTGAATTGGAAAGCAGGGGGAAGTTGCAGGCTGTTGTAACACAGAATATCGACGGTTTGCATCAGAAAGCTGGCAGCGAAGAAGTATATGAACTTCATGGAACGGTTATGCGGTGGTACTGCATGGATTGTGGCAGAAGTTATAGCTTAGACTTTGCTCTGCAAGAAAATGGCAAGGGGGGAGTTCCACGGTGTGTGCATTGCGGTGGTGTTGTGCGACCGGATGTCGTGCTCTACGAAGAAGCACTTAATGAACTAGTACTTGAAAATGCTGTAAGAGCCATACGTAAAGCCGATACGCTTATTGTGGGCGGCACATCTTTGGCAGTGTATCCGGCGGCAGGTCTGCTGGACTATTTCCGAGGGGATAACTTAGTGGTCATCAATAAGACAGCCACCAGGGCGGATACTTCAGCAAACCTGCTTATTCGTGAACCTATCGGCAAGGTGCTGAGTGCAGCTGTAAATAAGGGGAGGACGGGAACATGACAGACTTAAGCAGACTTGAAGAAATAACAGACTTGCGCACTGTTTGGCCACATGAGGCTATAGATTTCACGCCTTGGCTATCACAGGAAGAAAAAATACAGAATTTGCTAGAATCTTTAATCGCAGAAAACCATCGATGGATCACTGGCTGAATTATTCTGTAGGGTCTTCCGCTGGCCATATCGCTGTTTCGCAAATAAGGAAACGCAGTGAATTGTATGTTGAGCTTTACATCGATGATGATAAGAAGCTGTTTCATGAACTTGAGAAAAACAAAGAGAAAATCGAAAGTGATGCCGGCTTAACCTTAAATTGGCGCGAACTGCCACAACGCAAGGCAAGTCGAATCGGCATAGAAAAGAACGATGTAAAATTTGACGATAAGAGCCAGTGGGCAGGGCAGTTTGATTGGATAATAGATGTCATGCTCAGAATAAAAAAGGCATTTAAAGTGCATCTGTGATATTGGTGCTGTTTGACGGTAATAAAGAGATAGTAGCATATCGGCAAAAAATGGGATTTTTGCCGATATGCTACTATTTTGTGTAAACAATGAAGTT
>CALGGN010000364.1 GCA_937915915.1 uncultured Selenomonas sp.
GCGCCATCTGCTTTTTGAAGCATTCGCAGTTATGCTCGATGATCTCATCCGTCATCATCTTGCGCATATCCGTCCGCCCGGAGGGATCGCCGACCGTACCTGTGCCGCCGCCGACCAGACAGATTGGGCGATGACCCGCACGCTGCATGTGCGCCATCGCCATGAGCGCGATGAAGTGCCCTGCGTGCAGGCTGTCCGCCGTCGGATCAAAGCCGATGTAAAAGGTCACCTGCTCCGTATCCAAAAGCTTGCGCAATTCTTCCTCATGGGTGCACTGCGCGATGAATCCACGCTCCTTCAATATGTCGAAAACATTTGCCAACAAACTCGCTCCTTATCTTAGTCTACTTCTATCAACCGTCTGCTTTTGTCAATTCCTGCCCCTGGAGGCTCCGCCTCCGGGAGTTGGCGCCTCCTCTGCCGGAGCAGCTTCGGGAACCGTTTCCGGCTGCGGTGCTGCCGGTGCAGGCGCAGGTGCAGCCGGCGCCGCAGACTCCTCCGGTACGCTGTTGCGACTGTCACGAGTCGGCGGTGTCACAGCATCATTGCCCTGGGTCTTCCCCTGTGGTCTGTCTCCCTTTTGAGGAGCAGCTTCCTGTGCCTTCTTGTCGCCCTTGCCATCCGTTTTATCTTTATCCTTTTTCTTGCTTCGGATGGATTCGTCGTCCTCCATCTCACCAATGCCGCTCTTGCCGCTTCCGTAGGCGGAATTATCAAAGTTCCTTGCCGGCATGTTTGCCGTAGCCTTTTGCATGAAGGATTTCCAGATGATGGCCGGCGTATCGCCGCCATGCATGCCTCGCAAGGACTCATTGCTGTCATTGCCTACCCAGACTCCTGCCACCAGATCCGGCGTATAGCCGACAAACCACGCATCATGATAGTCGCTTGTCGTTCCGGTCTTGCCTGCGGCAGGACGGCCGATTGCCGCTCTTGTTCCTGTCCCCTTTGTCACGACATCCTGCAGCATGCTGGTGAGCTCTGCCGCGCTTGCCTCGCTGATCACGCTTTTCTGCACGGGCGCTGCTTGCTCCAGAACCTTTCCGTTGCGATCCAGCACCTGTATGATTGCCACGGGATCCACATGGACCCCCTTATTGGCAAAAGTTCCATAGGCGCTGGTGATCTCCAGCGGCGTAACGCCTTTCGTAAGACCTCCCAGCGCAGTTGCCAGATTCCGGTCATTGGTCGGTCCATCCAGCACAAAGGTCGTGATTCCCATTTCCTGTGCATAGTAGATGGGCTTGTCAATGCCGATCTTTTGCGCAATCTTGACAGTCGGGACATTCATGGAGTAAATCGCGACGGTACGCAGATTGACCTTGCCGCTGAAATGTCCGCTGTCGTTTTGCGGCGACCAGTCACCGATGGTGATGGGACTGTCGTCGATGACCGTGGACGGCGTAAAGTCGTTTTCCAGGGCTGCCGCAAACACAAAGGGCTTGAATGCAGAACCCGGCTGGCGCTCTGCCATGGTCGCACGGTTGAATTGATCCGTCCCGCGTCCGCCGGCCATCGCCTTGATATGCCCGTTGTGCGGATCGATGGCTACCAGCGCCCCCTGGGGCTGCACGATGCCGTTGGCATCCGTCTCATAATCCGGCAGATTTTCCATCGCAGCTTCTGCGGCACGCTGCATATCCATATCAATGGTCGTATAGATCTTCAGCCCGTCCTTATAGACGGCATCCGCTCCGTACCGATCGATCATGAGCTGCGTCACGTAGTCGATAAAATACGCCGCTTCCTTCTGTGCCGCACCGCTCTTCGGCGGAGCAAGCTTGATATCTTCGCGCTTGGTTTCGGAAGCAAGGTGGCTTGAAATATAATTGTACTTCACCATCTGATCCAGAACCGTCTCCCTGCGCTCCTTGGCAGCCTGCATGTTATTGAGGGGAGAGTAGTAATTCGGGCTTTTGGGGATGCCGGCAAGAACCGCACATTCATTGAGCGTCAGGTCTTCCACATTTTTCCCGAAATAGGTCTGTGCCGCTGCCTGCACGCCATAGGCACCCTGCCCGAAATAAATCTGGTTCAGGTAAAGCTCCAGTATCTCCTGCTTGGTATACTGGCGCTCCAGCTGCAATGCCAAAAAGACTTCCTGCACCTTGCGCTTCATGGTGCGATCCTGTGTCAGATAGGCATTCTTTGCAAGCTGCTGCGTAATCGTGGAACCTCCCTCTGCAATCTCGTTCTCGCTGAGATTTGCCCAGACAGCGCGGAGGATGCCGCGGGGATCGATGCCGGAGTGCTCGTAGAAGCGGTTATCCTCGACTGCGATGAAGGCATCCTGCAGATTCTGCGGAATCTGGGAAATCTTCACCGGCACGCGGTTCTCTGCCGCATGCACATTCGCAATCTCATTCCCATTGATGTCATAGATATGGGAAGACGCGGGAGGGCGAATGTCCTCCGCAATATCCGGCCGCGTATTCATGCTGGCCGTCAGGAATCCGCATCCGATTCCTGTTACCATGACAATGATAACGATGAACAGCCCAAGAATGACCTTTTTTACGGTACCTCCGCTGCTTTGCGCTTTCTTCTTCGGGCTGCTGCTGCGCTTCTCCATGCAAGTCCTCCTTCACAGATATACTCTTTCCATTGTACCACAAGCGAAGTGAAATGCAAACGGTTTATTTCAAATCCACCACCGTCGCTCCTGTGCCTCCCTCATTGATGTCCGCAAAGACATAGCGCAGCACGTTCCGATGATGCTTCAGATAGTTTTGTATGCCCTTGCGCAGCGCGCCTGTGCCCTTTCCGTGGATGATCAGCACCTGTGACAGCCCTGCCATTACGGCGTCATCCAGGAATTTGCCCACGACCATCTCCGCCTCATCCACCATCATGCCACGGATGTCCAGTTCCCGCTCGATATGGGCAGTCTTATGCAAAAGCGCCCCGGAATGTCCGGATGCTCCACTCGCCGGTGCGGATTTCCGTTCCTTGGCTGCCTCTGCCACGAAACGGCAATCCGCAGCCTTGATCGTCGTGCGCAGGCTCCCGATCTGCACCTCCAGTTCCTTGCCCTGCACGGAAAGCACGGTTCCCTTTTGATCCAGCTTCATCACATAGACCGTGTCGCCGACAGACAATTTTTTCATGTCAATGCGTTGATTGTAGATCTTCTGCGCCATAATGCCGGGATTGGCCCGCCCTGCCGCATCATTGAGCTGCTTGCGCGCCTCTTGGATGGCCTGCTGCCGCTTCTTGATGCCCTGATCCTGGAACTGCTCTTTCAGGGAATCGATGATTTCCTCCGATTCCCTGCGCGTCTGCCGGATCATGGCCGCGCTCTTCTCCCTTGCCTTGCGGATAATGTCTCCCTTGGTACGGGAAAGCTCCTCCTTCATGGCCGCAACCTTTTTTTCCAGCTGCATGACGCGCTGCTGGCGCTCCAAGATATCCGCATTGCGCTGCTCATACATCATCTTCTCGTTTTCCAGCTCGTTGATGACATTCTCGAACTGCGCATGATCCGCCTTCACCAGCTGCTGCGCCCGAAGGATCAAAGACTCCCCCAGTCCCAGCCGTCGGCTGATCGCGAACGCGTTGCTCGCTCCCGGGATGCCGATGAGCAAGCGATAGGTCGGGCGAAGCGTTTCCAGATCGAATTCCACGCAGGCATTCTCAATGCCCGCCTGCGAATAAGCAAAACTCTTGAGCTCGGAATAATGGGTGGTGGCCACCGTCACCGTGCGCACTTCCAGCAATCGTTCCAAGATGGCCATGGCAAGTGCTGCTCCTTCCTCGGGATCCGTTCCGGCGCCCAATTCGTCCAAGAGCAGTAAATCATCTTCCCCCACTTTGGAAAGGATTTCCACCAGATGTGTCATATGCGCCGAAAAGGTGGAAAGGCTCTGCTCAATGCTCTGCTCGTCCCCAATATCCGCATAGATATTCTGGTAGACCGAGATCTCCGACCCGCTGGCGACAGGCAGGAAGCAGCCGGACTGCGCCATCAGCGCCAAAAGCCCCAAGGTCTTCATGCTCACGGTCTTGCCGCCCGTATTCGGTCCCGTCACCAGCAGCATGCGATTTTCTTTCCCGAGCACGATATCAATGGGAACAACGGTCTCCTTTGGAATCAGCGGATGCCTCGCTTGGACAAGGTTCGTATAGCCGGTTTCGTTCAGTATCGGTTCCGTTGCCCGCATATCTCTGGCAAGTCTTGCTTTCGCAAATGCAAAGTCGATAGCAGCCATGCGCTCCGCATTTTCCATGAGGATCTCCCCGTTTTTCGTGATTTCATTGGAAAGCACGCGCAGGATGCGCTCCATCTCATGCTGTTCCGCGAGCATCAGCTGCTTCACATCGTTGTTGAGCTCCACGATGGGCATCGGCTCGATGAAAAGCGTGGAGCCGCTGGCAGACTGATCATGGATGATGCCTGGAAACTGTTGGCGGTATTCCTGCTTCACAGGAATCACATAGCGTTCGTCGCGCATGGTGACGATTGCATCCTGAAAAAACTTTTGATAATTCGCATCATGCAGGATGGAATTGACGCGCTCCTTGATGCGGCTCTGGGAACCTCTGAGCTCCCGACGGATGCGCCGAAGCTCCACGCTTGCATCGTCCCGCATCGTGCCATGCTCATCAATGGCATTGTCCAGATGCCGTTCCAGATTCCCAAGGATCTCAATGCCGGAAGCATCTTCCTTGAGTATGGGGACATCCGCCTCCATTTCCTTGAAAAATTTCTTGATGCCGCGCATGGCGTACATCGTGCTGAGCACATCCAGAATCTCGCCTGCATCCAGCACAGCACCCAGTTTCCCTTTTTTCAGGATGTCACGGATATCGCGGATTCCTCCCAGTGGAGGCGCTGCCATGGAATAGACCTGCACGGCTTCCGCCGTTTCCCGGATGCGCTCCTGCACCTCATGGAAGTCGCTGCTCGGCAAAAGGCCCTTTGCAAGTTCCTTTCCCAGCATCGAGCCTGCGCGCCCCGCAAGCATCCCACGGATCCTGTCATATTCCAAAACCTTGAAAGCTCCCTGCTCCATGTCTCCCCCTCATACCCTTTCCGTTTCTTTCATTCTCTGCAACAGCAGATACAGCGCGCCGATCATGCCTGCGTCATTGCCAAGCTCTGCGAATTCGATCCGTGTATTGGCGCGCATGGACGGCACCACCATTTCCTCCACATTGCTTTGCAGGGGGGCTTTCAGCCATTTTTTCTGCTCGGACACTCCCCCGCCCAACACAATGACCTCCGGATTCAAGAGGCAGCAGACCTGTGCGATTCCTTCCGCGAGATTCGCCGCGAATTCGTGGATGGCGGCTATGGCAGCCTCATCTCCATCCTCCGCCATCCGGAATACTTCCCTTCCATCCAGCGCAGCGGGCGAGACATGATGCGCAACAGCCACCTGCTCCACGAGCGCCCGTGTGGAGCCGATATCCTCAAAGATGCGCTTTTCTCCGTGCAGTCGAAGAAAGCCGACCTCCCCTGCCGCATGCGACGCACCGTGCAATACGTTTCCGTTCCAAAGAAAAGCGCCGCCGACTCCCGTTCCCACGGTAATCATGAACAGGGTTTCCGCTCCCTTGCCTGCCCCTTTCCAGTATTCGCCCGCAATCGCAGCGTTCACATCATTCTCCACGATACAGGGAATCCCGCATGCCTCCGTGACGCGGGCCTGAAGCTTCATGCCGCTGTAGTCCGGGATATTCGCCGCGAATACGATGCTCCCGTCCCTCGCATCTACGATGCCCGGCGTGTCAATGGCAATCCCTTTCACATGTTCGTACGATGCCTGATAGCCATGCACAATCTCAATGACTTTCCGAAGGATGCCCTCCCCGCCTTCCTCCCGTGCCAGAGCCGGACGCTCCCCCCGCTCCGCCAGCACGCCATCTTCCCCTGCCAGACCATATTTGATGGCCGTTCCGCCAATATCGATACAAACATAAAAAGACATTGCTTTTCCCTCATTTCATAATACACCGCGAAAATAGTGCCCACGGGTGAAGTCTCTTCCCTCTTTGGCTTGGATATCATCCTGCATACGTTCCAGTTCTTTTGGGGACAGAAGCTTTATCTCCTGATAGGAACGGATGGCCTCTGCCAGTTCCTCCCCTTCCATGCCGCGGCCTTCGATGCGGATGCGCCGGATGCCTGCCGCGCCGAAATCCGCTGCGTAGGGCAGCATGGAAAGCATTTTGCTGTTCAGCACATGCATGCGGCAGAACTGATCCATGACCAGGGGGAATTCCACCTGCTTGCGATCCCGCAGGAAGTATTTCCCCACGCGGCAGGGACGGCTGCATGCCTCATCCCCCAAACCACCCAAGAAGCTTCCCGTCACGCAGTAGGAGGACACCATGAGCTCCAATCTGCCGTGCACGATACATTCCAAGGGAAGGGGACTCGCTTCCGCCAGCGCCAGGATCTGCTTCCAGTTCAGCTCCGGCGAAAGCGTCGCACCTGCAACGCCGTATTCTTTCAAGAACGCCAAGGTCAAACGGTTATAGGAAATCAAGGAGTAATCCGTATAGACAGGCGTTTGTGACAGCCGCTTCGCAAGGTGCAATGTACCGATATTGTGTACGTAAATGCCATCCGCGCGGCATTCCCCCGCCACTGAAAGAATCTGCTCCAGTGCCTTCTGCTCCGGCTCGCGCACGATGCGAGGCGTATTGAAATACAGTTTCCTGTCTGCTTTATGGGCAAGCTCTGCGGCCTCCCGATAAACATTGGGGGAAAGTGCCTCATGCCGATAGGATTCCCCTCCGAAGAGAACAGCATCCGCACCTGCCGTCAAAGCCATCTGCAGCAGGGGAATGCTGTCAACGGCCACGGAGAGCGCTGCAGGAGAGACATCCCTTGGCGAAAACTTCTTTCCCGTCCATGACGAAAAATTGCTGTCCCCCGAAAGCAAAGGGCGCTCATAGGACATGAGCCGCAGTTTTTCCAGCCCGGAAACGGCTTTTCTTCTTGCCTCATTGATCTCGCTCACGGGAACCATGATATTCTCCCCAAGTTCCACGGAAAGCTGCTCCAGGGAAAAAATGGTGGTTCCCATGCGGTTCAGTTGTTTTTGGAGTGTCTCCCGGGTGAGGGGCTGTTTTCGCGCTTTCTCCGCAATGAAATCCGTCTCAGCCGCAGCACAGTTTCCCTCCGCATCCGTCAACTCGATGCGCATCGGCTTTCCGAGCTCCGCTTTTACGAAGGCCGTCACCGGAATCCGCCGCACAGGCGCGCCCGATTGGAAGAAAGATTTCGCATGTGCCATCAGCTTCGCATCGTAGACCTTGAACACGCGGTCATGTACGCGAACTGCCGAAGGAACGGTGAAACACACCTCCTGTTTCGGCATGCCGCCGGAAAGGCTGCTCCCCTTCCTGTCCGAGAGCGCGTCGATATGCGCGGTCACCCTTCCGCCGACCTTCACCCAGAAATCCACCTGATCCCCGATGGAAAGCTCCTCCGACAGCCTGACCGTCACCCGTTTTTTCTCCCTGTCATAGGCTGTCACGCGTCCGATCAAAAGACCCCGATTGTTTGGCCTCCGATCGCTCATCATATCTTTTCCCGGCGTACCCTCCAGATAGGCTGTCGTGAAATCACGGTTGAAGATCTGCGCCAGACGGCGGTGCTGCTCCTCCGTCACCCCATAGCTGCCATTCCGCTCATAGCGGTCGATCGCCTGCCGATAGGTATCCACCACCGTTGCCACATATTCCGGACGCTTCATACGTCCCTCGATCTTGAGGGAACGCACCCCCGCAGAGATGAGCTCCGGCAATACGTCAATGGTATTCATATCCCTGGGCGAGAGCAGATATTCGCCTGCCTTGCCATCCAGAAGATTCCTGCCCCCTTCATCCACCAGCGCGTAGGGCAGACGGCAGGGCTGGGCGCAGCGTCCCCGATTGCCGGAGCGTCCGCCGATGAGGCTGCTCATCAGGCACTGTCCCGAATAGCATACACAAAGAGCCCCATGCATGAAGGTCTCGATCTCGGCCTTTGCATGGGCGCAGATATACCGTATTTCCTTTAGGCTCAATTCCCTTGATAGGACGACGCGGGAGAACCCCAGCTCCTCCAGGGCCCGTACGCCTTCCAGATTGTGCACGGTCATCTGGGTGCTGGCATGAAGCGGCAGAGCCGGCACCAGCTCCCCGGCCAGCTTTGCCACGCCCAGATCCTGCACCAGCACGGCATCAGCCCGCGCCTCGTACAGGAATCGAAGATACGAGGCAAGCTCCGGCAACTCCCCGTCGCCCACGATGGTATTCACCGTCACGTGCACCGCAACGTGCCTGAGATGTGCGTAGCGGATAGCGTCACGCAGCCCGTCTGCGTCGAAGTTGTCCGCGTATGCGCGGGCCCCGAAAGCTCTTCCGCCCATATACACCGCGTCAGCGCCTGCGGCAAACGCGGCCTTCATGGACTCCATGCTGCCGGCAGGCGATAAAAGTTCAGGTCTTTCGATCATTTCATTCAACCTAAAAGAGGCTGCCGTGATAAACGGCAGCCTCGGAAATCTTTAACGTGCGCTCCGGCCGGCATTTCTCTCCTCCAGCCTCACGATCTGCTTCTGGAGCTCTACTATCTCGTCCTTCAGCTTCTCGATCTCCTTGTCAGAATTCTCGATCCTGACCTGGGAGGAAACCAGCTCGTGCTTCATGTCGTACTCCGTGCGGTCCTTCTCGCTTATCTCGGACTCAAGTTCCGCGATCCTCTTCTTCGCTTTATGGTAATCGTCCGCCATATTCAGCTCAAGGAGCGTCTTCTGCATATCGGCTCCCATGCGCTTGAAACCGGGGACGCTGTTCAGCTCTGTGATCTTATTATTGATATATGATGCGATCGTCTGGAGATATTCTTCGCTCTCATAACCGCTTAAGGTGTACACCTTGCCGCCGATGAGTACCTGTACGTCATTTCTTGAAGACATAGTGCTGCCTGCTCTCCTTCTCTCACAAATTTAAAACCATTATAACCTATATTCCGGCAAAGTCAAATATCTTGCTCCGTTTATAAAAAGCCTTCCGCTTAAATATGCCGCGGCCGGCGCTTTCTATGCCCCGCTTTCCAGATGCGCCATGCCTCTCTCGGTGACCACCCTGCCGCGCGGGGTCCTCTGCAGGAAACCGCACTGTATGAGATATGGCTCCCAAAAGGCTTCAAACGTACCGGGATCTTCGCCGAGCGCGGCTGCCAGGGTGTCAAGCCCTACAGGACCGCCTCCGAACTTAAGCGCGATAGTCCCGAGGATATTACGGTCGCCCTGGTCAAGCCCGTACTTGTCAACATCCAGAAGATCCAGCGCTTCGTTAGCGACCTTCCCGGTTATCACGCCGTCATATCGCACCTGGGCGAAATCCCTGACACGCTTTAGCAGGCGGTTCGCTATCCTCGGCGTACCTCTTGAACGTCTCGCGAGCTCCGCTGTGCCGTACTCGTCGATAGATACCCGGAGTACCCTCGCGGAACGGCTGATGATCTCGGAAAGCTCAGCTGTCGTATAGTATTCCAGCCT
>CALGGN010000365.1 GCA_937915915.1 uncultured Selenomonas sp.
ATGAACTGACGAAAGAACAAATTGCCAAAGCGATGGCCTGCGAGACCGCTGAGGAGCTTATGGCGTTGGCGAAATCCGAGGGCATCGAACTGACGAAAGAGGAAGCCGAGGCATATTTGGCGGAGATGGACGACATGGAACTTGACAGCGATGCACTGAAAAATGTGGCGGGTGGCTTGTGCTACAGTGCTGGCTTGGGGGCTGACCAACGTTGTAATAGGGGCGGTGGCATCTCTAGTGCAAGATAAAGATGTTTTATGCCTAAACAGAATTCCTGTTTTGACAATTGACAATCTTAAAAAATGTGTGATGCGCTAAGCGTGTTCAGCGGAGGATGATATTCGCAATTAAGGCCGGATAAGATGCCCGGGTGAGCCCGGAGTCTTGTCCGGCTTTTTGTTTAGAAAAATATAGATATGCATAGCCCGGATTTTACGGAAGGAAAAATCGTCGTTCCGCCTTTGCGGTTTGTATTTCCCATTATGTTTAGTGAATGCAATTCGTGCCAGCGGAAAGTTTATCCCCTGTGAAAAAGTCGGTTTGTTTTTGTAACAGTCATGGTAATCCCACGGTTGTTTTGTTATAATTAGAGTGATAAAAAAATCAGAATTGGCAGAGAACTTGACGCTGTCCGATTCAGGGTATAAGAAAGGGATTGGCGTATGTATGAATTGATAAGCATCGTATGTTCTATATTTCAGGATCTGGCCGACCTGGTGTGGGGATTTCCTACCAACATTGAGTGGTATGCCCGTCTTCCCATCATAGGCGAACTGCCCCTGGTGATTATCCTTCTGGTGGGAACCGGTATATGTTTCACCTGTAACCTTCGCTTTGTCCAAATCAAGTATTTCATGTATGGGATCAATGTTCTCATAAACAGCCATAAGGGGAAACAGGGTATCAGCCCTTTGGCCTCATTTCTGCTATCCACGGCTATGAGGGTAGGGCCGGGGAACATTTTGGGTGTGACAGGAGCCGTTTCCACCGGCGGCCCCGGCGCCTTGTTCTGGATGTGGATGTCTGCGTTTTTTGGCATGGCCACAGCTTTTGTAGAATCGACACTATCCCAAATATATAAGGAAAAGCAGGGAGATGAATATGTTGGCGGCCTCCCCTGTTACGGCAGGAAGTTTCTGGGAGGAGCAGCCATAATAGGCGGCGCCTTGAGCTTGCTTTATATCATGTATGCCTTGCTCTGCATCCCGGCCCAGGGCTTCAATACCATCTCTGCCATGGTAGCAGTTACCCAAAATTTGACCGGGGCGGAGATTGCCGCAGGCAGTTCTTTGATATGGGGATTCTTCCTGTTGCTGATGGGAGTGACAGCCTTTTCCGTCTTTGGCGGACTCCGGCGCATCACCCACATAACCGATGTGCTGGTGCCAATCATGGCAGTGGTTTATGTAGTTGCTGTTCTTGTAATGGTTGCCATGAAACTTGAGCTTTTGCCGTGGTTCTTCTATGTGGTGGTAACAGAGGCCTTCCGTCCGGAGCCGGTCTTCGGCGGCGCTCTGGGTATAGCTCTTTCTCAGGGAATAAAGCGCGGCCTGATGAGCAATGAGGCGGGGCAGGGTACCCTTTCAATGCCTGCCGCTGTATCCTACGCCAAGCATCCGTGCGACCAGGGCATCATACAGGCGATTGGCGTATTCCTTGATACTATGGTGATCTGCACCCTGACCGGTTTTGTCCTCATCATGGGACAGGCCTGGATGGGCAATGGCTCTGCGGCCTGGATGGAACTGGGTCGTCTGGAAAAATTCCTTGCCTCCTGCGCGCAACTGCTCGGCAGCGGTACCGGTTATGGTCTGGCTACACTCGTCATCAGCATCTGCTTTGGCATCTTCGCCTTCACCTGCCTGCTGGGCTTCCTGTCCTTCTCTGAAATCTGCGCCCGGCAGATTTCCCATAACAAGATGTTCATTGCCTCCGTCCGTCTGGTGAATTTGACGGTACTGGCCTTCGGCATGGTCACCAACATTGCCGGCTTTGACCTCAGCGCCCTCTGGAACCTCAGCGACTTTGCCAATATCGTCATGGTGTGCTGCAACCTGCCGCTGCTCTATCTGGGCTTTGGCCAAGTGAAAAAGGCCTTCGCGAATTTCGAAGACCACAATGAAGAATTCAACTCCGAAACATTTGGTACCCCCGTACCGGTTT
>CALGGN010000366.1 GCA_937915915.1 uncultured Selenomonas sp.
CGCCCTGGGCCTCACCCTCGTACCCTGCGCCGGCGCCCAAGTCAAACAGGTCGATCTGGCCGCTCATCTGCACCTTTTTCCACTGCTGCGCCGCACTTAGGACCATTGGGTAGATCTGCATATACTGCGCCCGCTTGCCGCCCAAAGAATCGAAAGCGCCTGCCATGATCATATTTTCCAGGCAGCGGCGGTTGAGATCCTGGTCCTGCATGCGTTTGCAAAAATCCGTGAGGCTTGCCACCTGCTTGATGATCGGGCGCGCAATGAAACGATGCACCGGCGTTGGCTGGCTCTCTTCCGAAACGGTGATCGACTGGGACTGCACAGTGGCCTTGATGGCGTTGAAGGAGCAGCTTGCGATGCAGCTCCCGCACATGGTGCAGCGCTCCGCATGGTATTCGATTTTCCACGGCAGGTCATTGACGCCGATGTCCTGTGTCTTTACTGCTTCCATCTCGTCACCTCCAAGTCATTGTCGATGATCACGATCTCACGCTCATTCGGATAGATGTCCTTCGTCATGTCGCGGTTCGGCATGATTTCATTGATGCCGCAGACTTCTGACGAGATCGCGACCATGTTCTCGTCCCCGCCCACCACCACGGGGCGCAGTTTCTTGGAGTCGCAGCAGGTAATCATGCTGCCGTCCGGCAGGACACCGATGACCGTATTCGGGCCGTTGATTTCCAGATTCGCCAAAGACTGGCGAATGGCAGTCAGGACTTCCCTGTCCTCGCGCTCCTCGATTTCCTCAAAGGGCAGGGGGGTGATCACATGCTTGTAGTAGCCCAGAGGCCATTTGAGCTCATGATGCACATAGTGGAGCGTATTCAGGAAGCACTGGGAGTCGGACTCGAAGCCGATATAGCCGCGGTGCAGGGATTTCTGGAACTCCTTGTTCTTTGTGTAGAAGGTGTTCTCGCCGTTCGCGCAGAGCGTATACCCCTGCAAGAAGAAGGGATGGGCCGCATAGCGCACAATCGCGTAATTCGTGTTCTGGCGGCACTGGGCCACAATGGATTTCGCCACAAGACAGCCATTGTCATCCCAGAGATGGAAATAGGTTGCGATATCCGCCGGATCGCCGATTTCCTTCAGCGTCAGCACATCGGGCCAAAAGGAATACACGAATCCCTCCCCCGCTTCCTCCAGCAGCCTGCGCAGGGCAAGGCGCGCGTCCAGCAAAAGGTTTTCCTTCTGGGCCGCATCCATCTTCTCCGCTTCCTCCGGATAGTCATAGTTGCGGAAGATGTAGTAGGGCATCGCCTGAATATCCAGCCCCGGTTCCTTTGCGGGAATAGGGATCCACTCCGCGAGCTGCACGAAGTTGTGGGCATCCATATAGTCCTCCACCATCTGTGCGCCGCGCTGCGTACAGGCCATGGAGAGCAGCGGCTTGTCCTTGTAGCCGGAAAAGATGCCGTAAAGATCCTGCATGACCATGGCGAAGCCTGAATTGTCATGTCCCTCCTGCTGAGGAAGCATGAGCTTCAGCGCCGTGGATGGCTGAACGGGGATTTTGCTCTTGATTGAACCGATTCTGCACATAGGAACGCCTCCTGAAACACACCTTGCATCATTGCATCGTATGCCTTGACGGCATGAATTCTATAAAATATTTATATATTCAAGATTTATACTAGCACGCAGGAGGACAAATGTCCATACATTCAGAATGTATACATGATTTGTTATAAAATAGGTTTTATGTATACAATATTTTTATATATTCAAGAAGGAAAAAGAAATCGAAACGGAAAATATACAGGTTGCGGAGAAATGTCGCTTTCGAAATGAAACGAGGGAAAAGAGATGAGAAAATATCGCATCCTGATTGCGGAACACGATAGCCCTGCCCCCCACAGGGACTTGCGGGAAATACTGCGATCGGCAGGGCATAGGATTGCAGACGAGGCAAAGGATGGCTTGCAGGCCGTGGAGATGGCAAAAAGAATCCGTCCGGATCTTGTCATCATGGATATCATGATGCCTCGAATGGACGGAATCGCAGCGAGCAAACGGATCACGGAGGGGGGCTATGCCCCGGTGCTTCTGCTTGCGGCCTCCAGCCAGCCGCATGTCGTGGAGCGTGCCAAGGGTTCCGGGGCTATGGCGTATCTGGTGAAGCCCGTACAGGCGGGCCAGCTTCTCCCGACCATGGAATTCGCGCTGTCCCGCTGGGAAGACATGAAGCAGATGGAAAGGGAGCTGGAAGAGGCAAAGGAGTCACTTGAGGCACGCAAGACACTGGACCGCGCCAAGGGCATCCTCATGGCAAAACTGCACATCACGGAGCAGGAGGCCTACCGGCGCATCCGGAAATACAGCATGGAAAAGAGGAAAACCATCAAGGAAATCGCGGAAGCCGTCATCCTTGCGGCAGCCAAATGACAGATTCTTATTGTGCACTGCCCATGAGTATGAGTCGGCATCCCAAGGCAAACATCGCCAAGGAGAGCAGGGCAAGTATGACTTTGCTCTTTGTTTTCTTGGAGATTTTTGCTCCCATCTGGGCGCCGATGGCTGCTCCGATGGAAATACAGATGGCTGGCATCCAGATGATGTGGTCGAGCATCAAGTGGGATACCACCCCAAAAGCAGAAGAGCAGGCCAGCACAAAGTGGGAGGTGGCAGTGGCCATGTGCACCGGGAAGCCCAAAAGGTAAATCATCAGGGGTACATGGATAACACCGCCACCGATACCGAAGATGCTGGAGAGAAAACCCACCACAAAACTGGAGGCAATGCCCCAGAAACGGCTGAATGTGAAGCCTTCCGGCAGGCCGTCTACGTCCACAGGCGGCTTGCGGCGGCTATTCAGGTACATCATGGATGCCATGAACAGCAGGAAAATGCCGAAATAAAAATTCAGCATGGGCAGATTGAAACTGTCCACGATGTAGGAGCCGAAGAAAGCGCCGGGCAAGGTAGCAATGGCGAAGGGGACGGCCGCCTTGAAGTACACACGCTTTTGCCGAATGTAGGCCAGTGTCCCCGACAGGGCATTGGCCATGACGATAACCAGTGACGTGCCGGTAATCTGTGCGGCGGTCTCAAAAAGGGGATGGGCTGTGCCCGCCGACAAAAAAAGGATAAAGACGGGAACACAGATAAGGCCGCCGCCGATACCGACCAATGTACCGAAGGTCCCTACGCCTATGCCCAGCAATAGGAATAATAGGATTTCCATGAAACACCTCCTGTTGATATGGCAGAAAACTTCGTGCAAGGGCAGGAATTTTGACTTGAATTGCGAATACGATTCAGTATGGCACAAAGAAGAGCCGGAAAGAAAGCCATAGGGCGAACGAGTGAAGGAAGAAAGACACATCGGAAGGACTGACGGGAACATGAGGTTTCGCATCGCAGGTTTTGTCGATGATTCTGTTGTAGATGGCGACGGGTGCCGCCTGGCGGTATTCGCGCAGGGCTGTCCGCATCATTGCCCGAACTGCCAGAATCCGGAGACCCACGCATTTGACGGAGGTTATGAAATCGACACCGAGGAGCTTTTGCAAAAATTCCGGGAAAATCCCCTGCTCTCCGGCATCACGCTCAGCGGAGGAGATCCCTTTTGCCAGCCTCGTCCCATGCTGGAGCTGGCCCAAAAAGTCCATGACATGGGGCTCGATGTATGGGCCTACACGGGCTACACACTGGAAGCTTTGCAAGAAAACGAAGACCCGGATATTCGGGTGCTGCTCCTGGAAATCGATGTGCTGGTGGACGGCCCCTATATCGATGCACAAAGGGATCTGACCCTCCATTTTCGAGGCTCCCGCAACCAGCGCGTCATTGATTTGCAGCAAACCCGGCAAGCAGGTCATATCGTGCTGCGATATGAGCAATAACGAGCATGTCCCGGAATCCACGCCCTTTCTCATGACGGGCGTGGATTTCCATGCCGCTCACGGAACAGAATCAGCCCACCCTTGCGGGAATGCCCCGTGTTCCATATCATCGCCAGATCCAGCCACCGCCAGCTGCCATAGGTCACGACCTTCACCAGCATAGCATCCTCGTAGATTTCGTATCCTGTCAGGAGATACCAGTGCCACACATAGTCGTCCATCGCAGGAGCCGTATGCTTCAGCGTCAGACACGGGATAGGCCATCCCTCGTCAATCTGATGCCGGATGATTTCTCTGGTCGGCGGCAGGGCGCGTTCCCCCTCCCAAGGAGTCATGGATATGGTGTTCTCCCCGCGATGCTGCAAAAACTTCCCGAACCCATCGATATAAATATCCAATCGGTCGATCCCCGTCCATCGGGGATGCAGGTACGGCTTCATGACACTGCCGAACCGCAGATAGTCCTCACGGCTCACATGCCGCGCATCAAAGGGATAAAGGGCCTGCTTGCCTTTATAAAGCTCAAAGTAAATGCTGCAATCGCAGGCCGTCACCGCAGCGCAGCCCCCCAGCCGCATCATCCGCTCCGAAAACCATTCCTGCCAGCCCCCATAGGCTGAACCGATATAGAAATAGGGCAGTTCTTGTTTCATTTTGGCCGATACCCCTTCCTGGCAGCAGTTCCTCACAATTCCTCAGGGAAAAATTTTTCCAGCACCTGTTTCTCCGACGGTTTGCCCAAATAGGAGCCAAGGAGAAAGAAAATCAGGGAACAGGTGATGCCGATGGTGATCTGATGCAGCTCCATGATTTTGAAGCCCGTCCCCTGGGCAAGACAGTAAACGATTGTGCCGCCGCCCATGGAGAGGAATGCGCCCAAGCGGTTGGCCCTGCGCCAAAAAAGCCCCAGCAGAAGCGTCCAAAAGAAAGCGGTTTCTAAACCGCCGAAGGCGAACATATTGATGAGCCAGATGAGGCTTGGCGGCGTGAGCGCTATCACGAACACGACAGCTCCGATGACTGCCGTCGCCACTATGCTGAGCAGGCGGATCTGTCCCGTGCTCACCTCACGGTTCCGCTTTTCCTGATAGTGCAGGTACACATCCTTGATGATAGCGGAGGATGCGACGATGAGCAGCCCGGAAATCGTGGAGATGGAGGCCGCCAAAGGACCGATGATGGCAAGTCCCACAAGGCTTTGCGGCATGACGGTCACGATGGTCGTCGGGATGATGTTGTCCACGCCGCCATAACTGGCGAGGTCGCCTGTCAGTACACCGTGCGCAAGGATGCCCGTGAAGTTGATGCCGATATTCATGAAGCCGATGACCACCGTTCCGATGAGCATCGCATGGTGCAGCCCCTTGGTATCCTTGTAGCTGATGCCGCGCACCACGGACTGCGGCAGCGCAATCGTGCAGATTCCCACCAGAATCCACTGCGTCAAGTAGATGCCCCAAGGCATTTTTCCCGCAGAAAACGGTTCCAGCATCTGCGGCTCATGCACCCGGATATGCTCCATGACCGCCGCATAGCCGCCGCCCGCCTCCAATACATAGTACAGCAGCAGTGCAATGCCGATCATCATCATGATGGCACAGCAGGTATCCGTCAAAGCCACCGCACGGAACCCGCCGATCGATGTATAGATGACCACCACCAGCCCGAAGAGCACAAGTCCCATCTCATAGCTGTAGCCTGTCACTGCAGCAAAGAGCTTCGCTCCTCCCACGAACTGCGCGGTCATGGTGCCGCAGAAAAAGAGCACGATGATGAATGCCGCCATGCCCGCGATGAAGTCCGACCGGAAGCGCTCCCGAATGATGTCCACCACGGTCACCGCATGGAACTTGCGGGAAAGCAGCGCCACACGCTTGCCGAAGATGCCCAGCACCAGAAAGATGGCCGTGACCTGCACCACCGCCATGTAAATCCAGCCGAAGCCCACCTGCCATGCCATCCCCGGCCCGCCCACAAAGGAGCTCACGGAGCTGTAAGTGGCCACTGTGGTCATGGCCAGCACGAAGCCTCCCAGATCATGGTTGCCGATAAAGTACTGCTGCACGAAATTGCTTCCAAATCCCGTTCGCTGCTGATAGCGCACGAAAAGGCTGATGCCTACCATGCCGAACATGAAAACCAAAAGCGGCAAGAGCGTGGAAAGATGACCCGTCTCAGCCACGAGGCTCCGCCCCCCTTCCATCAGGGGCATGCTGCTCCTCCAAGGCCATATCCCGGAACACAAAGCCCGTCAGGAGCTTCACCAAGACGATAGCCGCCGCCCAGACGCCAAGGCTCGAGGTCACGACCCAAAGCGGCAGTCCGCACACCTCCAGATCCAGCTGCGCCGCCCCAAAGCCCGCGACCAGCCAGAACAGGATCAGCGCCAGCAGCGCCAGCCCCGTAAATCCGGCCTCCCGCCGCACCTGCGCATATTTCTCCTTTTCTGTCATATAAAAAGCCATCCTTCCCCACACTGTACAAGATACCACGCAAGACGTCATTTCGCATCCCTAAAGAGCTTTGCTTCGCGTCGCTGCGCCCATGCCGCGTTTCGGCAATGCCCCCATTGTACCACAAAAGCCGCAGCGCAACAACTGCGGCTCCTGCAATCCGCGAAAATCCGGCATGACCCGCAGCAAACAGCGAGCACTCATCCATTTCCCCTGCCCAAAGCCTCGTTCATGCTGCCCGTGCGGTATCCCTGCAGATCAAGCGTCACATAGGAAAATCCGAGTGCTTTGCAATGCGCTGCGACCTTTTCCCGCAGTGCATGTTCCATGAAGCGGCGGAAGTCCTCCGGCAGGATCTCGATGCGCGCCATCGTCCCATGGATGCGCACGCGGTACTGGCGGAATCCGAGTGTCTGCAAAAGCTCCTCCGCCTGCTCCACCATGCCGAGTTTTTCTGCCGTGATGCTTTCCCCATAGGCAAAACGCGAGGCAAGGCAGGCAAAGGAGGGCTTGTCCCATGTGGGAAGCCCCATCTCCCTAGAAAGCTCCCGTATCTCCGACTTCCAAAGCCCGACCTGCCGGAGCGGGCTCCGGATGCCCAGCTCCGCGATGGCCTGCATCCCCGGCCGGTAGTCCCCGTTATCGTCCAGATTCGAGCCTTCGGCAAGGCATGCCATGCCCTCCTGCTCTGCCACCTGCATCATCTTCTCGAACAAGGCGCGCTTGCAGAGATAGCAGCGATGTTTCGGGTTCTTCCGAATCGCTTCCGCCTTCAGCTCCTCCGCGTCGCAGGCGATCTGCCGGATGCCCTCGCTCTCGCAGAAGGCCCGCGCCTCCTCCGCCTCCCGCTTCGGAAAGAAGTCCGAGTTTGCCGTCACCGCGACCACGTTCTCCACACCCAGCGCATCCTTCGCGCTTTTCAGCAAAAAAGTCGAATCCACGCCGCCTGAAAAGGCGACCGCCACCGTTCCGTATTCCCTCAGGCACGCCCGCAGCGCGTCCCGTTTGTCTTCGAGTCCCACAAAATCACCCCCTGTCTTTATTTCTATTGCAGCCGCATCTCTTCCTGCCGGGCAGGATTTTTTTCTGTCCTTGACGAAGTATATACCAACTGATTTATGCAAGGGATGTGATGCCTGTGAAACTGCGAAAACACGCCGACAAGATCGCGTACTTTTTCATTGCCTTCGCCATCCTGCTGCTCCTGCGCGCCTTTTCCTGCACGCCGGGCACACCGGTCTCCCTCATCCTGCTCTACGTTTCCATCGCCCTCTCTCTTCTGTCCAGCAACGTGCCAAGGGTGCTGGACATCCCCCTGCACTATGCCTACCCCGTCAAATGCGTGGAATACTTCACTTTTTGCGTCTCCGTCGTCTGCTTCATCGCCCTTTGCCTGCACCATATCTGGCAATAAGGCACTTCCCGCAAAGCAAAAACAGCGCAAAAAACAGGAGACCGTTGCCTAGTATAACACGTTTTAAATAACTTGCTGTTTCACGTAGGATAAATTTTCATGAACAAGGATGAGGA
>CALGGN010000367.1 GCA_937915915.1 uncultured Selenomonas sp.
CGGCGGAACATCGGCGTTTTCTGCCATGACCTGCTTGGGCAGGGGAATCTCCCCGACAGCAGGGGTATAGACTTGCGGTAGACTGCCCATCACTTCGGAAAGTTCCTCAAGGAAAGGCTTCTCCGGATTCGGGTGGCAGACAAGTTCATGACCATAGGCTCTCGATTCCACGGCGAGACTTCCGAGTACATGCTCCGGGTGCTCCAGAAAATAGGGATTGACCGGGAGATCTTTTTCATCCGGGTATGCCGTAGATTCCACCCAACTCGGCAGTTCCTCCCCCTCCTCTCTGGGTGTTTTCCTTTTGCGGAAAAAGAGGATGTCGCTGGTAACTTCCGTTCCCGCTTCGTTCAAGGCGGTGTCGGGAAGGCGTACAGCTCCCACAAGGTCAGCCCGCTGTGCCAGATACTTCCTTGCACCGGAGTCCTTCTTGTCCATCGTCCAGTGGCTGGTGACCGCCGCCATGACCCCGCCGGGACGCAGTTGGTCAATGCCCTTGGCGAAGAAATAGTCATGGATGGAAAACGCTTCCCGTGCATACGCCGGGTCATAGGGTTTGTAATGCCCGAAGGGTACGTTGCCCACCACAAGGTCGAAGGAATCGTTGGGGTATCTGGTAGTTTCGTAGCCTTGGATATTGATTTCGGCGTTGGCATAGAGTGCCTTGGCAATGCGTCCCGTGAGGGAATCCAGCTCCACGCCGTAGAGGTGGCTGTTTTCCCGCATCCCATCCGGCAGTTCGGCAAAGAAACGGCCTACTCCCATAGACGGCTCCATGATGGTGCCGCCGGAAAAGCCCATAGCGGACAAGCCCTGATACATGTTCTGAATAATACCGTTGGGGGTGTAATGGGCGTTGAGGACAGAACCACGGGCAGCCGTGTATTCCTTATTGGAAAGGATTTCTTTCAGAAGCTCCGCCTCACTGCTCCACTCCGGCTTTTTCAGGTCAAATGCATCAGGAATACCACCGAATCCGGCATACTGCTTCAGAATCTGCCGTTCTTCCTCCGTGGCGGTGCGGTGTTCCGCCTCGATATGTTGCAGGGTACGGATAGCCAGCACATTGGCACGGAATACGTTTTTGCCCCAGCTATTGCCACGAATCCGGTCAGCATCCTCGGCCAGTATCTCCTCAAAGGACTTTGCGGCACTTCCCTCAACGGTCAGTTCCAAGGTTTCCGACGTTTGGGCAGAGGTAGCTGCTTCGGATTGTGGAGCCGGGAAGTCCTCCGCAGGACTGTCTGCCAAGGACTCCGAAGCAGTTTCCGAGGTTGGTGCAGATGTCTGTACTTCTGCTTGCTCTTGGCTCTCCTCCATCTCCGGCAGGACTTCCTCCTCAACGGGCATTTCCTCTGTTTCCGTGGTGACTTCCGTGGCTGGGTGCTGTTCCGTTTCGGTAATAGTCTCTGTGCTTGTTGAATCTGACAAATCAACTGCGGCAGCATCTGCGCCTATTTGGTCGCTTTGTGTGTCTGTGTTCTCATTGGCAGTCTCCGTATCTGAAGAATCCTCCGGCAGAACTTCTTCCTCTGCCATCATTTCATCCGTGGCATAGTCCTCATTCTGCCATTCCGTCGATTGGGGATCTGGAGACTCGCTGTCCTGCGGCAGCGGTGGTGTCTCGTCTACCAAGGGCATAGAGCTGTCATCTGGACGAGCCTCGCCAAAATCATCAAAAAGGCTTGCTTGGGAGGGGGATTCCCGTTCATCTTCTTCCTGATGCTCCGGCAGATTTGCTGTCACAACACCGAATACCGAGAGCAGAGGATTGTTCTCTGGAAGATTGAGGTCAGCCTCCCCTGCCATCCCCCGTGTCACGGACTGTTGGACGGCATCCAAAATCCTCTGGGAAGACTTCTGCGTCTGCTCCGTGATGTTGTGCATATTGCGACCGTTCAACGAAAGCCGCGCAATCTGACGGATGGTGTCCGAGGCGGGAAGTCCCATGCGCTCCAGCACTACGGCGGTGGTGCTGAGAGTGATGAGCCGACGGTCTGCCGGTCTTGCCGACAGCCCCTTCACCTGTTCCGCTACAATGGCCGAAACCTTTGCTTCGGTATCGGCGTTCCCCGGCACTACGGCATCGAGGAAAGGCCGGTGGGCTGTGTCATCGTAGTGCCATAGGGTGACTTCGGGAGCACCAAGGGAAACGGGAACCGTCTCCGACACATCGTAGTAGTGAGTGCGGTCATTGTCCCTCACGAGGGTCACACCCTTGGCCTTGGTGTCGATGATACGCCCAAAATGCCGTTCCCAAGTCTCCGCACTGGCCACGGCAGAGAAGGTAGCCGGAGCCTCCATAGCGAAACTGGCCAGATCTTCGGCAGGGTACTTGTGGAATCGTGACATGACGGAGAGGAAGGAAAGATACTTCCCCATATCCTCCCCCAGACGGTTGATATAACGGTCGTTCCGTGCGCGAACAGCGTTTGCAAGTATTGCAGACATAAAAAAACCTCCTTGTTGCTACTGGTAGCCTGATGGCTTTACCGTAACATCAAGAAGGTTTTTCAACTTCTTATAAAGTTGCTCGTTTTGGGGCATGAACCCAGATTTTGCCCAATTTGGGCAAAATCTACAGTAGTGCATTATGGTAGTACGTTGGAATCATAGGAAGGATAAGTATATAGCCGTTAGCGATTTTCACCTAATGGTAGGAATGACGGCAGTGTTTGTAGAATATGAACACTTGCATGTAGTAATTGACGGATTAACGAGGAGGGTTCTTGTAAATGAAAATCTTGCATAAAAGTATATTGGCGATTTGCGTGGGCGCATTTTCTTTTGGAAGTATCTGTCACGCCTCAGCGGTATCGCAACCTGTTGTTGAGGCCGTTGCCGAAGTGTATGGGGATGGCATAGCTCTGTCGGCGGTAATTTTGGACTACGACCGTCCTATAGCCGCTACCTCCGTAGATAAAGCCGACTTCAGCGTTCCCGGCAGAAATATAACCCAGGCTTATGTTGCAGACCATGCCGCCAAAGGAGATAAACAGCTGGTTGCCGGGAAATTTGTGGTACTGGAGCTGGAACCTTTGCCCATGACCGATCAGGGCATGGAGCCGGTACATGATGAAAGCGACCGTGCCGCCAGAAAGAAAATCGGCAAAAACGGCCCGGAACTTGGCAGTCATGGCAATCCCCAGCCATTGAAAAAAATAACGGCAGAAGTCAGGCAGGAAGGTCTGCTGAAAGGCACGGATGGCACCATTTATCCCACCGGGGAGACTTGGCAATCATCACATACCAGAGAACTGCTGGTGGAGGATTTTACGCAGGGAGTATTTACAGATTCAAAGCAAAATGATGCACAGCTTATGTACAATCTCTACATTCCCCGTGATTATGACCCTGCCCAGCAATATCCCCTGCTGCTGTTCATGCACGATGCCGGAACTGTTTCCCCGGAGATGAAAGCCACTCTTTATCAGGGAAAAGGTGCCGTGGCTTGGGCAACTCCCGAATGGCAAGCAAAACACCCTTGTTTCGTCCTTGCGCCTCAATACGATACGGTTATCGTGGATGACAACTACGACTACGGCCCAGAACTTGATCGCACCATGCATCTGGTCGAGGAACTGACCGCCAAGTACAGCATTGACAAAAAACGCATCTACAATACCGGGCAGTCCATGGGGGGCATGACATCTATCGCCATGGATGTAAAATACCCCGATTTCTTCGCCGCTTCTTATCTGGTAGCCTGCAAATGGGATGAAAATGTCACATCTCCTTTGGGTTCACAAAATATTTGGGCGGTCGCAGCCCAAGGCGATCCCGGAGCCTCCCCAAGCATGACAAAAATACTCGATGGACTGGAATACGGCGGTGCGAAAGTATTGCGCCAGACCGTTGATACCACTGTGTCACAGACAGAGATGAATAAACAGGCTGAAGCCATGATTGCCCCCGGCTGCCACATATATTACACCCTCTATACCGGTGGCAGCCATCGTTCCACATGGCAACACGCCTATGATTTGCTACCTGCCATGGAATGGATCTTTGCCCAGCACAAATAAAAGATGGCATTTGCAAAAAAATCCCTCAAGAACCGCAATATTCATGGTCTTGAGGGATTTTTCCATAGAAGTTCCACGCCATTTGCACGGGGTGTTCACCGACAAATCTCCTGAATCAACTGTTCCTTCACGCTGGCGCGGATATTGTTCACCCGGCCAACCCAGCCAAGGGGGTCTCTCGCCTTCAGTTCATCGTCTACACCTTCCCGCTCCATCTGTTTCTCCACCAAATCCCAGAGTCTTTCGCCATAGTAGTCCTCAACCTCTTGGAGGTGCTTGATAAGGCTTCCGTTTGCCTGCATTTCCGCTAAGAGATCAGGTTTCTCTTCGACAAGGTAGTTGTAGCGAATATCCGTCCATTCGCCATGCGGTAATTCTTCCATTATATGTGTCCCTCCTCGTATGTTTATCCTTCGCACCAGTAAAGTCCTCTTGAAAAACACGGTTGTTCTTTTTGCCCAATTTGGGCAAAAAATCGCGTCTACTTCTTGCGTGTCCGTCCCTTGCCGGAAAAGTCCGGCTTCCCGTGACTGTCCGGAGCAGTGGCAGAACAGCCGGGATAGCCCGTACATCCCCAGAAAAAGCCGTTCTTTCCCTTGCGCCGCCTCATGGGTTTGCCGCATTCCGGGCAGGGCACTGCCTTGGGAGAAGCCGTTATCGCTACCTTCTTCGCCTGTGCCAAAAGCTCCGACAGGAATTCTTCCTGCTTGCGGGAGAAGTCCTCCAGCGTCAACGTACCTTTGGCCACGTCCTCCAACTCCTTCTCCCAGACAGCCGTGGTATCTGGATAGGTCAGGCTCTCCGGCAGGATTTTCACGGCGAGGTCGGCCTTGTCCGTGGGCAACAGATATTTCTTGAAAAGTGCCAAGAAACCGGAGTTCTGCAATTTCTCGATGATACCGGCTCTTGTGGCTTCCGTCCCAATGCCCGAACATTCCTTGAGTTCTGCCCGAAGGTTCGCATCCCGGACGAACTTGTGAATCTCCTTCATGGCCTTCAGTAGCGTGGCCGGAGTGAACCGGGAAGGTGCTTTCGTTGTTTTGTCGGAAATGCTGCCTTCCAGATACTCTACCTCGTCACCTTCCGACACAACAGGCAATGTCGGCTCCGGCTCTTTTTCCGTATCTTCGAGGGACTGTTTCTCGTAAACGGCCTTCCAGCCGATTTCCGTCACCGTCCGACCTTTGCCCACAAACTGCTCCCCCGCATACTCCATGCGGATGACGGTGGAGAGGTAGGTGTGGACAGGAAAGAACTGCGCCAGATATGCCTGTGCCACCATAGCGTAGAGATTCTGCTCCGTATCGGGGAGAGCCGAAAAGTCCGGCGCTATTCGGGTGGGGATAATGGCATGGTGGGCAGAGATTTTCTTGTCATTCCATGCCCTGCTGCGGATGGAGGTATCGGCTTGCTCTGCCAAACGGGAAATGTCCTCCCGTGGAATCGCCTTAACGGAGGCAAGAATCTGCTTGGCCTCTGCAAACTGATTTTCGGGGAGATAATCACAGTCCGAACGGGGATAAGTGGTGAGCTTTTTCTCGTATAGGGACTGCATGGCATTCAGCACCGTCTGGGGCGAGTAGCCGTATCGTTTCCCCGCCTCAATCTGGAGGGCAGACAGGGAATAAGGCAGCCGTTGCCCCTCCTGCTGTTTCTTCTCCTCCACCGAAAGTATTTTTCCTCGTGTCCCCTTGGGAGCGTCCTGCAATTTTTCGAAGAGAGCATCGGCTACGGAACGATCTATCAATCGCCCTTCGCCATCCAGACCTTCGGTATCTTCCGGTATTTGCCATACGGCGGGGATGTTTCCCATCTCGTGATGAAACAACGCCTCCACGGTGAAGTATTTTACAGGGTGGAAATTCTTGATCTCCTCCTCTCGGCGCACTACCAGTGCCATAGTAGGTGTCATGACGCGCCCCACAGAAATGCTGCCGTCATATCCGGCTTGCTGCGCCCGAATGGAATAAGCCCGTGACAGGTTCATGCCAACCAGCCAGTCGGCACGGCTACGTCCCAAAGCAGAATTCTTCAAACCTTGGAAGTCCCTGTTGTCCCGAAGATCACGCAGAGCCTCCTTCACCGACTTCTCGTCCAAGGCGTTGAGCAAAATGCGTTGGACGGGCTTTTTGTTGCCGATGTATTCCAGCACCTCATCCACCAGCAACTGCCCTTCCCGGTCAGGGTCTCCGGCATTGACGATGGTATCCGCTTTGGCGGCAAGCTCCTTGACCACCTTGAACTGCTTGGCGGCATCCGGCTTTACCTTGAGTTTCCATTTCTCCGGCAGGATAGGCAAATCCTCCATACGCCAGCGTTTGTATTTCTCGTCATACTCATCAGGGTTCAACTGCTCCAAAATGTGACCGAAGCACCATGTTACGATGTCATTGCCACCATTCAGGCTGATGTACCCGGATTCCTTTTTTCCGTTTCCGATTCCCTGCGCCAATGCCTGACCCAAGGAAGGCTTTTCAGCGATGAATAACCGCATATTGTATTCTCCCTTCCCAATATTTTGTCGATTCGGCAGGGTTATCTCCCACTCCCCCGCCCTGCCTTTCTCTGACTCATCCATGCTTCAATGACTTCCCGCCTCTCGGCTTCAGAACGGTTCTGCAAGCGTGGGGAGGCCATCAGTCCTTGACAGATAACCGATTCCTTCACATGGGCACGCTCCAACAGCCCCACTGCCCGCTCTGTTGCTGCCTTCCTGCCAATGCCGTCATCTTCAAGGACAATGCGCTTGACAGCTGATAGGTAGAGTTTTCCCGGAGTATCGGCTTGCGGCTTGCCTCTTAATGGTTCTGCCTCCCGGATGGAAGGAATGGCAAGAAGCTGATTTTCATGGGGTTTCTCTCGCATGGCTTGCTGCAAAGCCGCCGTCTGATGGTCAACACGGTTGATAAGGTCAAAAATATGCACCCAGTCCTCATCTGTTTGCTTCCCTGCCAGCAACGCCTCTGCTTCCTTGCGAATATCCGATACCGCCAGATTGTCCTCCATGCCAAATTCCTTGGCGGCACATTGCAGTCCTGCTGCCCATACCCGCAGGATATTACAGGCGGTAGCGGCCTCTTGCATTTCCAGCATTGTGTCCTTGATGAGCTGTATGGCCTTTTCCCAAAACTCCACCAGTCCCAGAGGATCTTTCTTCATATCCCGCAGGGATTGGTTCATATCACGGACGAGATTTTCCCGCTCCGGCTGATTCTCTGTCAGTTCCATGGCCATTTCCTCTGCCTTTTCCACAGCCGTGACAAACACCTCCTTCTCCTCTACAAGTGCCTCGTTCGCATCCTTATGCCAGCCTGAAATATTCACACAGGCAAAGGGAACGCTTATCTCCTTCAATCCTTTGATTAGCTTGTCCTTGGCCGTTAGTCCCGCCGCATCCCGATCCAAGGCAATCAGCAACGGACATTTTGGCTTGTGTTCTGCAACCTCTTTAAGGAAGCTATTGACCATGCTGGTGCTGCCGAGGGCGCAAGCGCATCCGCCAACGGACTCAATGCTAAGAGCGTCAATTTCTCCCTCCGTGACAAATATGGGTTTTGACCTCTGCGCCAATGTCTTGGCATTGAAAATACGGAGGTGTCCCACCTTCAGCTTGGCATAGGATTGTTGTTTCTCTGAAAGTTCCAAGCGGGTATCCCGCGCAACATAGGAAAACGGGGACGTGGGGATAATCAGCCGGGGAGACGGGGAAATACGCCGACGCTGTTCTTCCTTCAAGATTGGATTTTTCCATGCCTGGTCAAAGCCAAGATGGAAACGCTGAACCACTTCCGGGGATAATCCTCGACGTTCGGCATAGTCCGTATCTGCTATGTGAGATTCAGCCTGTTGGAAATAGGCTGTGTAATCCGTTTCCTCAACTTTATCCACACCAACGGATGAAGTTATCACTTTTACAGGAGCAAGCCGCACCGATGTCTCTGTGAGATGTTCCACGTCGATGCCAAGCACCTGATAGGTTTTATCGAAAATCGCGCGGTGGTCTCCCCTGTCCAGCCCATATTCCATGCGAATCACATCAAAAATATCCCCGTGTTCACCGCACCCGTAACATTGAACGGTATTGGTCTTGGGACGATAGCTCATGCTTGGATGGTGGTCGGCATGGGTTATACTCAAGCAATGAAATGGATGCCTGATGTCAATTCCCTTTCCGGCAAGATAAGCGGGAAGCATGGATTTTGCAACCTCCCTTGCCTCATCCCGTGTCATAGCAATTCCTTCTTATTGGCACAATCCGAAGTATCAACGAGCATCCGTAATTTCAGCAGTTTCGTCTTGCTCACTCATCTGAGCTTTCACTTTCCGAAGGGCAGATTTTGTTTCCGGGCTTTGGACGATTTGCTTGATTTTATCTTTCAGCTCCGCATGTACTCTGGACTGCTCAATGATTTTATTCATACGTCCCGGCGTTATGCCGTCATTTACCATTTCCTCTACCATGCACCGTGAAAAATCTTCTGCCGATTTCACTTCCGGGTTCAAAAGGGTCACGATGGAGTAATAATTGGCGGCACGGTAAGCGTCTTTAATATCAAGGTCAGCCTTGCAATCCTTGATGTAGTTTTCACGGGATTCTTCCATGGTGGGAAAGTTATCCCAGATGGTATGCACCCTTTGAAGCAGTTCTGTAGGTCGAGAATCGTAGGTAAGGTATTTGGAAATCGTGGCAACCGGCTCTCGCAAATCATCGGGCAGCATCCCCTTCTGTTCGTTGATTTTCTGGAAAAGTTCCTGTTTGCCGGATTCATAGCTGGCGTGAAACAGAGATTCTTCCTTATAAGAGAAGGAAAGCTCCATTTGCTCCCCACGCAAACTGAATCTCTGCTCCACGGCAGTCCGTGCCTCTCTGTCTTCGCTCCCCAGTTCTTCATTCAAAGTTCGCAAAGCCGAATATCCCTGATAATCCAAGGAACGCTCGTGACCATTGATACCACAGGGAGCCGAGTGGATGATATTGAGGTGAAAATCCTCCAACTGGTGAAATAACTCCTGCTCCCTGGGCGACACCGCCACCCAAACCGGTGGCAAATGGTCACGTTGCAGACGGTGCGCAATGTCTGAAGGATGCCAACCGGAGGAAAATGTCACTACCTTCTCCGTAGTGAAATTTGCTTGCGCTGACCGTTCCTTGGGATTTTGGTATGGTATCGGATTGGCCGGATAGGTGGCAATATAATCATGAACCGCAAAATTGAGTTCCTTCAACAAATGCCCCTCCGAGACAGAATCGGACACCTTGTCCATCACAATGCCATAGGGGAGCTTATCAATATCCTCTGCCCTGACAGTGTAAAGAAAGGTATTTGCCCGTTCATGGTTGATTGCTTCCAGTTCCGGATGGTTTGCCAAATAGGAAACCTCTTCCTGCCGAAATTCCTCCATTGTACTACGAAAATCAGTGGATTCTTTTTTGACCCTTTCCAGAAACTCCTCGAAAGTTCCCTCGTTTTTCCCATCTTGCTGATTTTCTGTCCAGTGTCGTTTTGCCAATGCAGGATCTCTCAACAGATTTTGGCGGTACATGTCCAGCCGGTAAATCAGGGCATCGGCAACAGATGCTCTGCCACCAAGTTCCAAATCCCCCAGGTCGATTCGCATTTCGCCGTGGTCATAGTCTTTGTAACGAAATTCAATTCCCGATTTATGGTAGCCACGGTTATCAGCAAATTTCTCATTGAAGCTACGCTTGTCCATAGCATTATACTGAACCAGAAATTCGTAAGCCGCCTTACCGGTAAGAATGATGTCCTCCGGATAAACCTCTCCCCTCGTGTCTTTGATGTCCGTCTCGCACCAGTAGTAACAGATTTCCAATCCAGAAAACGCCTCTTCTTTCGTTGAGACCAGTTCTCTCCTTGGCTCATGTTCCAGCTTGTTTAATACCTCCTGTGCCTGATGTGCCGCCGTGAAAAGTATGTCGGGGTGATTTTCAGCGGCGGTCAGCAATTCCTCGGAATAGAGATTATGCTGCGCATTGTAATTTGCCCGGACTCCACTTTCTGTCAGCCAAATCTGGGAAGCCATGACAGATGCCAGCTCATTGGCTCCATGAGAGCGGGCATATTCCTGCACACTCTGAAGGCCATCAAGGAGAGAAACTTTATCCGATACACTCAGAACATTTTTCGCTTGCAGTTCCGTCAAGCACTCCTTCAGGGTGGTTTCCTTATCCGGCAGAGGTTCCAGTTCTGGTATATCCGTCGCATGGTAAAAATCCACCAGTTCGCAAGTTTTCTTTCCTTCCGGGGAGACTTGCCAAACCTCCAGTTGTTCCGGTCGGGCATATTCTTTGAGTTCCCATCCGTTGCGGGAAACATCCTCCATGGTGTACCAACGAGGATCATGCAAATCCCCGTAGTGATAATTCATGGCGGCAAGGCGAAGATAATTTGCCATACTGAAGCGATATTTTTTCTCTCCGTCACAGTAGGGTCGGGTGGAAAAATAATTTGCCCTGCCCAATCGCCCACCTTCTCGCAGGGAGGCTATCAGTTTTGCTGCTATCTCCCGCCGATTTTCAAAAATCTTATTTCGCGTCAAAATTTCACCTTCTTGGCATTATCCACATTCATGCAACAGCATGTGATTTACGGCAATCGACTGCCGTTGTAAGACGGAGCATCAAGACCATTTTCTTCCTCTTGAGGGAAGGAACTTCCATCCTCAGAACGAGGCGAAGCCTCTTGCAAAGTGTCCCCTGTCTCTTCTTTCCCTGCGCCAGATTCTTTCTCTTCCGAAACACTTATCCCCTGATTGTCCCGTATGGATTGCAAAATTCCGGATACAGCATCCGCATCCACCCGAAGCCCCTCCTTCAAAATAGACTTCTTGACCTGCTGGAAAACATGTTCCAGTTGTGTTGATTGCAGAGATTCAATTTCTTCCCGCAATCCCCGTATCTTCTCATCAATCCTCTGACGAGACTCCACGGCTAACTGCAAATCCGCTTGTTTCCGCTCCAATCTTTTCTCAATGGTTTTAGACGATGTACTCTTCATGGTTTTTCACGCCCCTGTCCTTGTTTGACCATTTTGTCAAAATCTATTCACCTCATATCCTTGACTGCCCAACTGTTATCCCTCCATCGCATAGGGAACTTCCTCCTCCCCCATGGCAGAAATTCGCTCCCGGTTCTCCATCAGCACAGCATACAGTTCATCGGGATTGAAAGATTCCAGTAATCCTGCCCGCTCCAAAATCTTTCCTGCCCGAAAAATTCTTTTCCGATTGCGTATCTGCTCCAACCGGTGAATGTCGTGAGAAATCTCCCTGATTCGGTTGGCGGCTTTTTGTCGAGACTCCTCCAGTCGCTCCAATTCAGCCCTCTTCCTCAAAATCTCTGCTTTACGCACCTTCCGTCCCTCCTGCGATTTTCACTATAGCACAGTTCTTTTCGTTTTTGGGGAAATGTACCGCAATGTGTGCAAAATGAGTGCAACACGGCTTCGATGAGTGTGGTAGAATGACACCCGTGGATGTAAAAAAGAATGTTCACTTACGCATTTCGCCCTGCGAAACGCTCTCCAAATCCAGTAATGACGGCGTTTCTCGCCGAAAAAATCCTGCCAGTCGCTCATCGCTCCTTGAACCTGCCGTTGGCTGATGGTGTCCCAGCAATGCACTCTACGTCAAGATTTTCCTCCCTCCGAACCAAACTCAAATAGTCTTACCACTACAAAAGGACGCAGATTCTATGGCAACCTATCACTTTCGTATCAAGAGCGACAAGAAACCGGACGGCACGAGGATTTCTGCCGTGACCCATGCCGAATACGTTGGCCGGGAGGGAAAATTCAGCGACATTGACCGCAAAGATTCCCTCCGGCAATCCCTCGCCGGAAACTTCATCACCACGGAAAAGGTCAGGGATGCCTTCGACGGAAAGTACATTCCCCTCTACTACACCGATGAATACGGCTCCATTGCCAACACTTCTCATGGCATTACATTGACAGAGAATCCATCCTTGGAGACGATAGCCATCGCCCTGTCTCTCGCCGATGAAGCCTTGGGTCATCAGCCCCTTATCGTGCGTGGCAGTGAGAAATTCAAGAGAAAGGTCATGGAGGCCGCTGTGCTGTCCGAACTAAACATTGCATTTGCCGATGTGTTCATGCAGCAGGAATTTCAGCAGAAACGAGAGGAACGCGAAGATGAACGAAAACGATTCCGGGCAGATGGAGGAAAATTCCTCCCCCACCGCTATGTTTCAAAGTCCCACACTCAATCACTTGCTGACCCATCACTCCAAGCTCTTGCCGACGCAGGATTTCGCTTGCCAACACTGTCCCAATGCACTCTGGTTTCTCCAGAACCCGCAGATGCTGGTGTGCTTCTGTCAGATGATGAAGCTCGTGAGTTGGTCAACGAAGGAAAACAATCTTATTCTCATGTGCGATGGGATGTGGGCAGGGAGCGAGGAAGAGTAGCCGGTGAGATAGCGAGGAGAATCCTCCAAAGAACCGAGGAACATCTTGACTTTATCTCTGCCGCCGCCCATGTGCAGTACATCAACCGAGAAAAAGCCTTTGCAAAGCGTGGCGGGTGCATTTATCAGAGCCACCAGCTGCCCAAGTGGGCAAAGGACAGTCCCAAGAAGTTCTTTGCGGCGGCTGACCGCTATGAAAGTGCGGGAAATCGACGCTATCGGGAAATCGAGTTTTCCCTGCCCAATGAGCTGACAAACGTAGACGAGTATCGGGAAATTGTGGACGAGTTTCTGAAACGACATCTCAGCAATCACTACTATGCCTACGCCATCCATGACAAAATCGGTGCCATGTCTAATGGAGAGCGCCATCCCCATGTGCATATCATGTTTTCCGAGCGGCTGATTGACGATGTGGAGAAAAAGGCGGAACGCCCCGCTAAATTATTTTTCAAGTACCCTGCCAGAAAGAGGAATGGACAGGAGCCGTCCTTCGAGGAACGAAAGAAGCACGGCGCACCCAAGGACAGGAAGTGGAGTGAACGGTCATTTCTGGCAGAACTACGGGCAGATTTTGCCAGAATTCAAAATGACGTACTGGAGAAACACGGATTCTCTGTCCGAGTTGACCACCGTTCCCTCAAAGCACAACGCCGAGAAGCCTTGCAAAACGGTGACACCTACCTTGCCCAGCTTTTGGACAGAGTGCCGGAAAAATACATTGGACTGATTGCCCCTTTGGAGGAGAAAAATCCCCAAATAGAAGATGTGAAAAAATACCGTATGGCGCGGAAGGAGCACCAAGACATCCTCTATGCCGCCGATATGCTGGAACGGGAAATCGAGGAACTGGCCTTGAAGGACGATACGCAGAAAGCCTCTCTTGCGGCAAAGGAAGTTATGGACTCGGAAGAAAATCAACTTCAAAATCCGGATTCTTCCCTCATCGGTGAACTTCGGGACAATGTGCTGTCCGCTATCCGGGAAGTCAATGCCTTGAAGAACGCTATTCTCACGAAAAATGACGCTGAAGAACAGGCCATGCTGGAATACCTCACCGCACCGGAGCGGGAACTATGGCATAAGTTCAAGGACAGCAAGGCGCAAAAGACGCATTGGGAAACCTTCATGGGCAGCATGAAAAAACCTCCGGTGACAGAGCCGGAGGCATTACGGACTTATGAGGAAATTGCAGACGGGGTGGCAAAAAAGATTCATGCCCTTGATGCCAGTCTGCACCTGATGCAGCCGAGTATCACGGAGCTTATGGCAAGGTTAAATGCCCCGGAGCGAAAAATGAGCATACAAAAGGCCGTCCACCAGTTGCTGATGAACGACCGGCCAAACCGTGACAAGCTCAAAAAGGCCAATGAGCATTTAGACCATGCCGTAGAAGCCCTGCGGCAAGTGGTATTCTCTGAGGCCATCAAGGAGGAACACCGAAAGATTTTTACCACCGGGCAGATTTATGAGATACTGCGCCGTCAGTATTTCGCCCAAAAGCGGGAATATCAGAAATCCTTGGAGCGGACGGCACAGCTCAAAAAGAAGGTCATATCCCAAAATCGCGCCCTGTCCATGGCTGAGGACTTGTACCTCAAGGGGGCGCGGAAAAAAATTCGAGCCGAGTTGCGGCAGCTCCAGAAGCAGCAAGAGCCTCCCCTTCAGGAAAAGGAAAGGC
>CALGGN010000368.1 GCA_937915915.1 uncultured Selenomonas sp.
GGATTCCGTGAAGGAAGGTAATTGCTACTGGACACCGAGTGGACAGCTCCAGCAGTGCATCGCGAAGTTGCAGCTCACAGAATACGAGGAAGGAAATCGTACCGAGGAAAATGCAATCGTAACAAATTATGGAGAAAGCTATAACGCTGAGAGCAATCTTTTGGGAGGGAATTAGTCATGGCGTATATCATACGGGCGGACGAAACGCCGCAGATTGATTTCGCTCCCGCGTCGGCCGTCGAGGAGGTCATCCAAAACGTCAGAACTATCATCACGACCATCAAATATTCCATACCGCTTGACCGTGGCTTTGGCATCGATGGCGATGTGGTCGATTTGCCGATAAACGTGGCGCAAGCGAAACTGACCAATGAAATATTCAGAGCGATACGAAGATATGAGCCGAGAGCCGTCATCGAATCCATCGCCTTTAAGGGCGAGGATACGGGGCGGCTCATTCCAATTGTGGGGGTGAGCATCAATGCCTAAACTGTCCGATTTGAAGGATATAGATTTTGTCAATATCGACGAAAAGGAAGTGGAAGCGGAGATTTTCGCCCTCTACTACACAATCACTAAAAGAAAAGAACCACTTGCAGACGGCGATCCCGTGAGGCTGTTCATACTTTTCATGGTTAATGTCATTATCCTTCTTTTGAACAAACTGAACAAAACCGGGAAGATGAATATGCTGAAATCCTCCGAGAAGGAATACCTTGACGGGCTTGGCGCATTGGTCGGGACAACAAGACTTCCTGCCAGCGCGGCGCGGGCGGTCATTCAAATCAAGCTCTCAGCCGAGCGAGAACAGGAGACCATCATCCCGCAGGGAACGAGGGTCAGCCCAGAGAGCAATGTATATTTCGCCACCAGCGGCGATGTCATCATCCCGGCTGGGCAGTCTACGGCGCAGGTTACGGCAGTCTGTACACAGACGGGGGAAATCGGCAACGGCTACGCCATCGGGGAAATCAATCAGATTGTCGATCCTATCGCCTACGTGGCATCGATGGTCAACATTTCCGTGAGCGGAGGCGGCTCTGACAGAGAAGAAGATGATCCGTTGAAGGAGCGCATCTTTGAAGCACCTGAAAGCTATTCCTGCGCTGGCCCGGAGGGGGCATACATTTACCACGCCAAAAGCGTCAACAGCGCGGTCATTGACGTAGAACCTTATTCCCCATCGCCGGGGGTGGTGCAGCTTGTCATCCTGCTGACAGGAGGGACAATCCCGGAGAACGTGGTCACGGGAGAGATTCAGGACGCACTTTCGGCAAAGACAAAGAGACCATTGACGGACTGGTTATTGGTAACGCCGCCGGAGGCGGTCAGCTACGACATCGACATCAAGTATTGGATTTACGAGGATGCCGATCCAAGCGAGGTATCGACCGCAGTATGGAAAGCGATTGCGGAATATAAGCTGTGGCAGCGTACCAAGCTGGGGCGGGACATCAATCCCGATGAAATCATCGACAGGATGAAAGCCATCGGAGGCGTGAAGCGGCTCGAAATCGTTTCCCCAGTGTTCACCAAACTCTCCAAAGTGCAAGTGGCGCAGGACGGCAAAACAAAGGGGACTGCCCTCTTTAATTTCCACCGTAACATAAGGGTACGCCTCCCGGTATTGCCGCAGAACCTTGGACAGCAGCACCGTTGTGGTGACGGGGACAGACGCAATGCGGAGTTTTCCGCCGATGAAGTTGTTCTCCCGGAAGGCAGTCTGGTAGATACGGTTCTCCAAGTCCTCCATTTGCCGCGCCAGCAGGAGGATTTTCTTTCCCGCTTCCGTGGGTATCATGCCGCTTTTCTTGTCACGATGGAAAAGTTTCAAACTCAGTTCTTTTTCCAGCGACTGAATGGCCTTGCTGACAGCGGGTTGGGAGATGTAGCGGGCATTGGCTGTCTCGGTGATGCTCTGTCGATTGGCCACCTCAAGGAATATTCGCAGATTATGTGTCAACATAACTTTTTAGTTATCCTCCCATAAACAAAAATATATTTTTCTTTATGTGGATTCTACCATACAATAGACACAGATACAATCAAGGCACAAAATTGAGAGGAGAAATTTATCATGGAAAAGAAGTTGGCTGTTGTGGTAGGTGCAGGCAAGGGAATGGGCGTAAACATTGCCAAGGTATTCGGTATGCACGATTTCAAGGTGGCAATGCTGGCAAGAAACCTTGACAAACTTGCCCCCTTGGCAGAGGAATTGAATAGCCAAGGCATTGAATCCTATACCTATGCGGCAGATGCCGCCAGTACCGATTCCCTGACAGCGGCTTTTCAGAAGATACGGCAGGAGCATGGAAGCGTAGATGTACTGATTTACAATGCCGCAATCCTGACGGCAGGCTTCCCGACCAAGCTCACAAGTGCCGACCTTATGGAGCATTACCAAGTGGATGTGGCAAGCGCCCTTCACACGGCCAAGCTCGTATTGCCGGAGCAGATTGCCAAGGGCAGCGGTGCGATTATTTTCACAGGCGGCGGGTTAGCACTCTATCCCATGGCTGAATACACTTGCGTTTCCATGGACAAAGCGGCGCTTCGGGCGCTTGCCTTTGCCTTGTCACAGGAGGTGAAGGAGCAAGGCGTTTATGTGGGTGTCGTCACCATCATGGGCAGCATTGCCCCCAATACCCATTATGACCCCGCCGACATTGCGGAAAAATATTGAGAGCTTTACGAAAAGCAGGAGGATGTGGAGTATGTTTTCAAATGAGACACAGGAAAATCCCCTGTTTGAATTGGCGCGTCAGCGCCGTTCTGTTCGTCGCTACACGGGGGAAAAAGTTTCCGATGATGTGGTGCGGGAAATTTTGAAGATTGCGCTCTTGGCACCGTCTTCTTGGGGGCGGCATCCCGTGGAATTCGTGGTGCTTCGTGACCGGGCGACCATTGAGGCGGTTGCCCGCTGCAAGCGCATGGGCGCGGGACCGCTTCCCACGGCAGACGTTGCCATCGTGGTCATGGCCGATATGGCAGACTGCGAACTTTGGATAGAGGATGCGGCGGTGGCATCCACATACATTTTGCTGGCCGCCGAGCAGTTTGGTGTGGGAGCCTGTTGGATTCACATGAGAAATCGACAGGGGCAAAGAAAAAGCGCCGATGAGGAAATTCGGCAAATCCTCGGCGTACCGGACAGGTTTTCCGTGCTGAACGTGGTTGCCTTGGGGCAGAAGGGCGAAAAGAAATCCCCTCGCACGGAAAAAGATTTGAGTTGGCAAAACGTTCATTATGGGAGATATGGGCAAAAATAAAATTGTCGATGAGACTGCTGCCATGTATGGTGGCTTTTAGAAGGGCGGCATTATGATGATAAGGCATATTTTTATTGCAGCGATGAAGGAGGGCGTTTCAGAGGAGATTATCCGTGAAATCGCTAAAAAACTTCGGGGGCTGAAGGAAAAATACCCAACCGTGCGTGCTGGCGAAAATCTCGGCTGGTATGCGAATAATACACAAGTAGCGCTGACGGCAGACTTTGCTGACAAGAGAAGCTGGGAAGCTTTCGTCAATTCGCCGGAGCACGCCGCAATTGCCAGAGATTCGATGAAGTATTATGACCCCGACTTCATTTTCGCCAGTCAGTTCGAGCTGGAGGACTGATGCAGTATCGTATTTATTGGAATAGGAGAGATGCGAGATGCCAAAAATTCTTTTAATCAACGGCAGTCCCAATGAAAAAGGCTGCACTTTCACCGCGCTGAAGGAAGTTGCTGACAAGCTGGGCGAGCTTAATGTGGAGTCCGAAATCCTCTGGCTTGGCAAGAAGCCGATGCAGGACTGCATTGCCTGCTACAAATGTCGGGAAACGGGAAAATGCGTGTTCAATGACCTGGTAAATGAAACCACTGCCAGATGGGACGAATTTGACGGCATGGTTGTTGGCTCGCCGGTTTACTACGGTGGCCCGAACGGGCGGCTCACGAGTTTTCTCGATCGCTTCATGTTCAGTGCAAGCGGACGGTTCGCAGGAAAGATTGCCGCAGCCGTGGTGTCCTGCCGTCGCGGGGGCGCATCAGCGGCATTTACGCGGCTCAATATGTATTTTCAGATGACCAATATGGTAGTAGCGACCTCTCAATACTGGAATCAGGTACACGGCTTCACGCCGGAAGATGTCGCCAAAGATGCCGAGGGACTTCAAACCATGAGGACACTGGCACAGAATATAGCGTGGCTCCTGAATGGAATCAAAGCCGGAGGCGCATCCCCGGAATACGAGAAGATTACGCTTACCCATTTCATACGCTGAGGCGGCAGCACTATCAGCCAAATGCGCCATTGTTGATTGAGACAATCAAAACAATGGCGCATTTGTTTATTTCTGCTGTTTTTTTGCGTAGTGCTCCAGGTTCATCATAATAAAGCTTTTAAGGTTCTCGCGGAAATCCAACTTGGGCGGCGTGATGCTTTCTTTTTCCAATGCCGCCGCGATGATGGGATTCCAGCGGAGGATGCCGTGGATGCCCACGGCGTGATAGTGAATGCTGATGAACATATCATAGGAATCCTGCCGGGAAAGCCCCTGCTGCTCCCCAAGCCATGAGGATATGGCATAGGTGCTTTGATAGAATCCTCGCTTGTAGACGGCAAGCCGGTCAACAGATACGTTCGTTTCAATGATGGTATGCAGAATATCGCTGTAATGGAGGTGATCCGTGTTCGCGTTCAGGATGCCCGCCCACACCTCTGCCATCACCTCTGCGGAGTAGCCGCTTTCCTTCGGTATGGCGGTACGCAGGGCATCGTAGTAGATTTCCCGTTTGTCGGCGCACAGCTCCAAAAAAATTTCTTCCTTTGTCTGGAAATATTGGTACAGATTGGCTCTGGTCAAGCCCAGCTTGTCTGCGATGACAGTCCATGTGATCGTGTGATAGGGATGCTCCTGAAACAATTTGTCCACGGCAGCTTTTATTTCTTCTGCCCGTTCCCGTTTTTGCTCTTCGCTGCGGGCGCGCTTAAAATTCGGCATAATCAGACCTTTCTTTCACAATTTATATTTCTCCTTAAAAAGATATTGGCATTATAACATAAAATTAAAGGCTTGATAACATAAATAAAGTGTGATACTATCCAGATAAATTACAAATAGTTTTTTATATGTCGAGTAAAGCTACTCGTAAAAATTATGTAAGATGAACTTTTGAAAACATATGCTGAAGGAGCACAGGGGAGGATACCAGCATGAACGAGACCATGAAGAACATTCTTGAGCGCAGAAGCATCCGCAAGTACAAGCCGGATATGGTGGAAAAAGAACTTCTTGACCAGGTGATTGAGGCGGGGCTCTACGCTGCCACGGGACACGGCAAGCAGTCCTCGGTGATTATTGCCGTGACGGACAAGGAATTTCGGCATGAGCTGTCCGAGGAAAACCGCAAAATAGAGGGCTGGAAGGAGGGGATTGATCCTTTTTACGGTGCGCCGGTTGTCCTGCTCGTCATTGCCAACCGGGAATCGCCCAACGCCGTGTATGACGGCGCAGCAACGCTGACCAACATGATGCTGGCGGCGAAAGCCCTGGGGCTTGGTTCCTGCTGGGTGCATCGGGCAAAGCAGGAAATCGACTCAGAGTTCGGCAAAAAACTGCTCTCACGGCTCCATATTTCCGGCGACTATGAGGGCGTAGGTCATTTGCTTCTGGGCTATCCTGACTGCGAGCCGCCAAAGGCTGCCAAGCGTAAGCCGGACAGAGTCTATTACGTTTGAGCGGAAGCGGACAAGACAGTGAGCGCATCTCCCGTCGCGATGAAACGCTGAGAGAGTGACAAGTGTCAAAGGAGAGAAGTTTCACGTATTTAGAAAGAATCAACAAGCCTCAAGATATAAAAGGATTTTCCCCGGAGCAGCGCAAGGCATTGGCAGGGGAGAGGAAAGCGAGCATGATTTTTTCAATGTGGGGCACACCTCCACTTCCATCAGCCTGGCAACGGGACTGGCCAAGGCTCGCGACCTGAAGGGGGGCAAGGAAAACATCATCGCCCTTATCGGCGATGGCTCCATGAGCGGCGGCGAGGCTCTGGAGGGGCTGAACACAGCCGGGGAAATGGATTCCAACCTCATTATTATCCTCAATGATAATGACCAAGCCATTGCCGAGATTCATGGCGGTATGTACAGGGGCTTCCGTGAGTTGCGGGAGACTAAGGGGCAGTCTGCTCGCAACATCTTTAAGGCCATGGGGCTTGACTACCGCTTTGTGGGAGACGGCAACGATGCGGAAGCGTTGATAGCCGCCTTCCGCGAGGTCAAAGACATTGATCATCCCGTGGTAATCCATATCGTAACCCGGAAGGGCAAGGGGTACAAATTTGCCGAAGAAAACAAGGAAGACTGGCACTGGCGTATGCCTTTTGACATCGAAACCGGCAAAGTAAAGCAGGAGATGGCTGACCCTTACGCAGAGCAGACGGCGGCAACCTTCCTGCGAATGGCCAAGGAAGATGAGAAATTCGTTGCCATATCCGCCGCAACTCCTTTAAGCATGGGGCTTAATCAAGAGCGCCGCAGGGAACTGGGCAAACACTATGTTGATGTGTGCATTGCCGAGGAGCAAGCGGTGGCCATGGCCTCGGGTCTGGCTCGAAATGGCGCTCATCCCGTTTTCGGTGACTATGCCACTTTCTTCCAGCGCACCTATGACCAGTTGGCTCAGGACTTGTGCGTAAATAACAATCCCGCCACTTTTTTGGTGTTTTGGGCTTCCATGTACGGCATGAATGATGTGACCCATCTGGGCTTCTACGATATCCCCATGATGAGCAATATTCCCAACTTGGTATATCTGGCTCCCACTTCCCCGGAGGAATATCAGGCCATGCTGGATTGGGCTGTTCCCCAGGAAAAATATCCGGTGGCCATTCGTGTGCCTCACATGACAGTGGGCAGCTCCAATCGTCCTGTACGCAAAAATTACGATGAGCTGAACAAATATGAAGTGGTACGGCAGGGCAGCCGTGCAGCTATTCTCGGTCTGGGCAACTTCTATAATCTTGCCGAGGAAGCGGCGGACAAACTGAAAGAGCGGGGAATCGAGGCAACCGTCATCAATCCCCTGTTTATCACAGGGCAAGACAAAGAACTGCTGGAATCTCTGAAATCCAATCACGAATTGGTCGCGACTTTGGAGGACGGCATACTGGATGGCGGCTTCGGTGAGAAGATTGCCCGCTTCTACGGGGCGGACAAAATGAAGGTGCTGAACTTCGGCTTGCCTAAGAATTTCTACGACCGTTATGACTATGAAGTGCTGGCCAAGGAAAACCACCTGACGGCGGAGCAGATTGCAGAAGATGTGCTGAATACTTTGGGGAAATGACGCTTACCTTTGGCGGTAGGGGCAACACGCAGAAAGTGTTTCAAAATGAAACCATCAAGGAAATCGCCAGTCGGCATGGCAAGACATCTGCTCAAATCGTATTGCGCTGGCAGATGCAGGATGGTTATATCGTCATTCCCGGTTCTGGCAATCCGCAACATATAGCCGAAAATGCCGATATTTTTGATTTTATGCTCTCTGACGAGGAGATGCAGCAAATGAGGAATTTGAATATGAATCGCCGATTTGAAAATTGGTGACAAGTTTTTTCCGCAGGGGGGCAACATCCCCACCGAGGGGTGCAAATGCACCCCCTTTTTTTTAGTTTACCTCAAGGTTGATAAGGATAGAGTATCTGTGTGCGCCCTAAAACTCAAATGCCTATAGCGAATAATCTATTATAACTTACGGGCATAATAAAGGAAACACTACATAATTCGTCCGCACCATTGCCGGGTATTTTTCCGGCATACTGCGTCATTCCTCCTCAGCGTAGCACCACTACGCTTCGTCGTCATTCCTTGTCTGCCGAAAAAATCCCTCGGCAATGGCACGAACTCATTTATGCAGTGTTTCCTAAAGTAATCTTTTCTTCCCTTCAGCTCATGTTCGTACATTGTTCCCATATCCTAATACTTTTTGCACGCTATGCGGAAGGCCGACATTTTATTATTGACAACTTGTTGTTTTTAATGTAATATGAACAAAATACAAAGAATCGACACATGAAAAATGAGAAGTACCTGTGGAAGCATGGGTGCAGAAACTGGAGTATGGGAAAGAAGGAGATGTCACGATGAACCGCAGGGAATTTGTGAAACTTTCCGGCATGGGGCTTGCCGCAGCGTTCTTGGGAGGTTGCGGCGTTTCTGTTCTTGATGGTAAAAAAGAGATGACAGCATCGGCGCAGACGGAATTTCCGCTGCTTAACCATCAGGTGCAAGACGAGAGTGCGCCCATTGTCCACATCATACGGAAGGTGGATGATACGTCCATGCTTCGGGCGTATGAAAGCGCAGGGAAAAAACTTTCCGGCAGAATCGGCATAAAGCTGACATTCGAGACGCCGGGCGGGCCGTATCTTGACCCGCAGCTTTTGAGCAAAGTACAGAAAGAACTAAACGGAACATTTCTGGATTCCAATGGCTTCTCGCCGCCACGCAACACGACGGAGGGGCATCTGTTGGTAGCGAAAGAACATGGATTTACAGCGATTGGCCCCGTGGATATTCTTGATGCCGAAGGAGAGATGGATCTTCCCGTAAAGAATGGAAAGTATCTGAAATACCATCGCACCGGCTCCCATTTTGCAAACTACGATTCCTTGCTTTCCGTGGTTCGTTTCAAGGCGCACCATATCCGAGACTATGGTGGTACTCTAAAGAATCTGACCATCTGCCTCGCATCTACCTCCGGCAAGGCAATTATCCACAGCGCAGGGCGAGAGGAAGTGAGTTACGACCCGGCAGATATGGAGGAATTCCTGGAATCAATGGCAGACGCAGCCAAAGCGGCGGTGGATGCCAAAGAAGGTCGCTGGGCGTTCATCAACGTACTGTTTGGGCTTCAACCGGACGATGACTGCGCCGACGCCGAAGCACTGCCGGATATTGGCATACTTGCCTCTCTTGATCCTGTGGCCGTTGACCAGGCAGCAGTGGATTTTACCTTTGGTGCCGCTCCCTCTGAGGATGTACGAAGAAAATGGGAAGAAAAACACAATGTCCGCCTTCTGCAATATGCCGAGGAGAGAGGGCTTGGCAAACGCCATTACCGGCTGGAAGAAATTTTTTGATATGGATTTTGGGAAACACAAACTGAAGGATATACACTGGAGAATCGAAGGGAGAATGATATGCCAAAAGTCACCGAAGAATTTCTGCAAGCCAGGCGGGATGAGATTATTGATGCCTGCGCCAAACTCTACGAAACCATGAGTTTCAAGGACATTTCCTTCAAGGAGATAGGAAAGGTCATATCATTCAACCGCACATCCATCTACAATTATTTTGACACGAAAGAGGAAATCTTTCTGGCGCTTATGCAGCGCGAATATGAATTGTGGGTGAAGGAACTGGATGCGCTGCTGCACAGCAACGCATCTCTTTCAAGAGAAGAACTTGCCGATGCTTTGGCTCGTTCTTTGGAAAAGCGGAGTCGGCTTTTGAAGCTTCTGGCCATGAATCACTTCGACATGGAGGAGAACAGCCGTTATGAGAATCTGGTGGAGTTTAAATGCGCTTACGGCAACTCCATCAAGGCCGTAAAGCGTTGTCTTGACAAGTTTTGCTCCGATATGACGGAGAAGGAGAAGCAGGAATTTTTGTACGCCTATTTTCCCTTCATCTACGGCATATATCCTTACGCCGTAGTCAGCGAAAAGCAAAGGAAGGCGATGGAGGAGGCGGGAGTTGATTTCGTTTATCACTCCGTTTATGAAATAACCTACAATTGTTTACGCAAACTTTTGATGACCGACAGATAGGAGGTCGGCGCATGAATCGACGGGGATTTATGTGAAAAATGCGGCGGCACTTTTGACCGCATAAAAATTTTTAAATTTATATTGACAACCTGTTGTTTATCTTATATCATATAAATGACACGAAGTAAGTTACAAGAAGTTTTCATATTGGGAAAGGGCGAAATAATTATGTTCATCATCAACCAAACCTTAAAGCCGGAAAAAATCCCCGAAGGCAAAGGGGAGGAACTCTTCAAGGGACACGTTGCGTGGTTCACCCGTCATTTTGAGGTCGGAGATTTTCTCTTGGTGGGGCCTTACACGGACAAGAAAATGGCCGGCGTTATGATTTCCCCCGCCGAAAGCCGTGAGGCTATGGAAGACATATTGAAAGATGATCCTGAATTATTCATATTTCCCACAAATCAAGCAAAAACAGCAAACTTTTCATTAG
>CALGGN010000369.1 GCA_937915915.1 uncultured Selenomonas sp.
GTATTTTTAGGTAGAAAACTCCACATGATGAATGCTCTGAAACCACCTGTTTCATCTTGAAGATTTCGTATTTTTTCCATATGTTCAATACGTTGTTCAATAGTTTCGTCGAATCCGATAACCATAGTTGCAGTACTTTTCATGCCGATGCTGTGAGCCGATTTCATAATATTTAACCAGTCATCGGTTGAAATTTTTTTCGGACTGATTTTTTTCCTTACTTCATCAAATTTATCAAAAGGGGAGAGAACAACATTATGGATACTTTGATTTTCTTTGCACAGGGATTTATCGGCATGTTCAACAAGGGCGGCGAAACCCTTATGGGATGGGTGACGGGCATCATTCCGACGCTCATCTGCCTCTTGGTCGCGATGAACTCCATTGTTCGCATGGTGGGCAATGAGCGCATCGAGAAATTCGCGCATCTCTGCGCGGGCAACATCTTCACACGGTACATCGTGCTTCCGGTGGTAGGAACCTTCTTCTTCTGCAACCCGATGACCTTGTCCCTCGGCAAGTTCCTGCCGGAGTTCTACAAGCCTTCCTACTATGCTGCCGGTTCGGCCTCCTGCCACACGCACAGTGGCATCTTCCCGCACATCAACCCTGCCGAGATCCTGATCTATCTGGGCATCGCAAACGGCGTCACGGCCCTTGGCCTGGACGCGACCCCGCTTGCGCTGCGCTACATGCTGGTCGGCTTCGTGGCCAACTTCATCTCTGGCTTTGCGACCGACTTTACCACCCGCTTCGTCGAGAAGCAGCAGGGCGTGCAGCTCAGCAGGAAAGTGGTCGCGGTCAAGGCTTGAGGTTTGAGAAATCAGCATTTGGGAAAAAGTAAAGGAGAGAACTATCATGGCAGAATATAAATCCGTTGTTGTTTCCGCTGGCGCCGGTGGTTTCGGTGGTCCCTTGACATTGCAGCCGACGGAAAAGAAGAACAAGATCGTGAATATCACGGGGGGCGTGATATCGCCGGTGTCCGAGCGCCTGGCGGAGATGACGGGCTGCGAGCTGGTGGACGGCTTCAAGACGCGCGTCCCGGAGGATGAGACGCTGGTGGTGGTCATTGACTGCGGCGGTACGCTCCGCTGCGGCATCTACCCGCAGAAGCGCATTTTCACCATCAACCTGAATCCGACGGGACCCAGCGGCCCCTTGGCGGAGCATATCAAGGCGGATATCTATGTATCGGCGGTCAAGCCGGACAACATCGCCTTTGCGGACGGAAGCGCAGCGCCTGCGGCAGCGCCGGCAAGCGATGATTCCGGCAGCGCCATCAAGAAATCCTATGATACGAGCAAGAAGATCACCGAGCAGACCCACGGCAGCCTCATGGCGCGCATCGGCCAGTTCATGGGCGGAATCGTGTCAGTGTTCTATCAGGCAGGCCGTGACACCATCAACACGATGATCAAGACCATTCTTCCCTTCATGGCATTCGTCTCCATGCTCATCGGCGTCATTCTCACCACGGGCATCGGCGATGTGATCGCGCATCTTCTGGTGCCGCTGGCGGGTAACGTGGTAGGCCTGGTGATCCTGTCCTGTATCTGCTCCTTCCCGTTCCTCTCTCCCTTCCTTGGACCGGGCGCGGTCATCGCACAGGTCATCGGCGTGCTGATTGGCGTCGAAATTGGAAACGGATCGATTCCCCCTCATCTTGCGCTTCCCGCGCTCTTTGCAATCAATGCGCAATGCGCCTGCGACTTCATCCCGGTAGGCTTGGGCCTTGCAGAGGCTGAGGCTGAGACGGTGGAGGTCGGTGTTCCCTCAGTGCTTTATTCCCGCTTCATCACAGGCCCGATTTCCGTGGTGCTTGCATGGCTTGCCAGCTTCGGGCTCTATGAGGCTTGATGTTTGCTGAATGAAAGGAGAATCCATCATGGCGAAAACAATTTACAACACAAAGGTCACAGCGCTTGGCGGTCAGGTGGAGGATTTCATTTCCGCAGCCAAGATGATCATCCTGTTTGAGGAATCCCTTGCCTTGCCGGAGCTTCGCGACTGCTGCGTGATGCACGTGGGCAATCAGGTGGAGGACACCATCAAGGTGGGGGATATTTTCAAGATTGGCGAGGAGCCCTTTGAGATTTTGGCCGTCGGATCGGAAGTACAGACGAATCTCACGAACCTTGGGCACATCACCATCAAATTTGACGGCGGCAAAGGTGAAGTCTTGGAGGGCAGTCTCCACGTGGAGGAAGCACCCATCCCGGAGATCGCGGCAAATACGGAAATCAGCATTGAACGGTTGTGACGAAGTCGGAAGATGTCCCCCACGGACACAAGTGGGGGGACATCTCAGAAAATTTATCATCGAATGAAAAGATAGGAGACGATCAATATGGCATCATGGCTTGGTTTGGAAGGAAAAACAGCGGTTGTGACGGGCGGCGCGTCCGGCATCGGCAAGGCGGTGGCCCAGGCATTTCTGGACAATGGCGCGAATGTGGTGGTCTGCGATATGAACCCCCAGCAGCCGGAATTCGAGACGCATGAAGGCAGCGGCGAAATGCTCTATGTGGTGACGAACGTGACGGATGCAGGCAATGTGGAGGCCATGGTAAAGCAGGCAAAGGAGAAGTTCGGCAAGCTGGACATCCTCGTGAACAATGCGGGCATCAACATTCCCTGTCTGCTGGTGGACCCGAAGGATCCCCACGGCAAGTATGAGCTGAACGAAAACGTTTACGACAAGGTGACGGGCGTGAATATCAAGGGTGTTTATCTCATGGCGCAGGCTCTGGGGCATGAGTTCGTGAAGAACGGAAAGGGTGTCATCATCAATATGTCCTCCGAAAGCGGACTGGAAGGCTCCGAAGGGCAGAGCATTTACGCGGCGACCAAAAATGCGGTCAACTCTTTCACGCGCTCCTGGGCGAAGGAGCTCGGCAAGTACAATGTGCGCGTGGTGGGCATGGCTCCGGGCATCATGGAGGCAACAGGTCTCCGCACCCTCGCCTATGAGGAAGCGCTTGCCTATACGCGTGGCATCACGGTAGACGATCTGCGCAAAGGCTATACCAGCACGAAGACCACGCCCCTCGGGCGCTCCGGCAAGCTCACGGAGGTGGCGGATGCCGTGGTGTTCCTCGCGAGCGACCGTGCCTCCTACATCCATGGCGTCACCTATAACGTGGCAGGCGGCAAGACGCGGGGCTGATATGAAAGAAGGAAGAGATCATGTTAAGAGGAAAGCCGCATATTGTGGTGGTCGGTGCCGGTTTCGGCGGCATCAAGATCTGCAAGCTGCTGGCAAAGGAAGATGTGGAAGTGACGCTGGTTGACCGTCATAATTTTCACCTGTTCCAGCCCTTGCTGTATCAGGTTTCTACTTCGGTGCTTTCGACGGATGAAATCGCCTACCCGACACGGTCTTTTTTCCGCAAGTGCCCGAATGTCAATTTCTTCATGGCAAAAGCAAAGGGCGTAGACCAGAGCCGGAATGTCCTGCTGACCAATCACGGAGAGATACCTTACGATTATCTGGTGCTGGCGGCAGGCGCGACCACGAACTTTTTCGGAATGAAAAACGTGGAGAACCATGCCTACGGGATGAAGACGATTCAGGAAGCGGTCGCGATCCGAAATCATGTGCTCCATGAGTTCGAGCGCGGGGACAAGCCCTATCGCACGGCGGAGGATCGCAAAAAGCGGCTGACCTTTGTCGTGGTCGGCGGAGGCCCCACCGGCATCGAGGAGGCAGGGGCCATCGCGGAGCTCATCAACGTCCAGAAAAAAGAGTTCCATCATCTGGATTTCAGCGATGTGAGCATCAAGCTGATTGAGGCGACCTCCCATGTACTGCCCATGATGAGCCAGGATTTGCAGGACGAGGCAGTGCGCGTCCTGCGGGAAAAGGGCGTCGAGGTCATGCTGGATACGCAGGTCGTGGACTATGACGGAAATGTGCTGACGCTCAAGAGCGGGGAAAAGATCCCGACCAGTACGGTCATATGGGCAGCAGGCGTGAAGGCCGTGGATTTCATCAAGAATTGCGGCGGCGAGTACGCACGGGACGGGCGCATTTGGGTGGAAGAAGATCTCCTGGTCAAGGGAGCCGTGAACCGGAATGTCTTTGCCATCGGGGACTGCGCGGGCTTCATGCACGGCGATATGAAGCGTCCTCTGCCGACCGTTGCACCTGTCGCGACACAGCAGGCAGCCGTCTGCTGCAGCAATATCCTGAAGCTCATCCGGGGGGAGGATCGGCTGGTGAAGTTCGTGTACAAAGACCTTGGCGCCATGGCCACCATCGGGCGCGGCAAGGCAGTGGTCAATTCCCCCAAAATGACAGGTTTCCTGGCATGGTGTGCGTGGATGCTCGTCCATCTGATCCGCCTTGCGGGAGCCCATGCGAATCTCACCGTGGCCATCAAGTGGACGTGGAACCTCATTTCCGGCATACGGTTGGGACGAATCATCACCAATATCAAGCTGGACAGCGGGAAGCTTTCGATTCCGAAGGTGGAGGAGGAACATTCCGATGAGAAGAATGTAAATGAAGGAATGCCCGTGCACTTGGCTTGAATCGGATGGCATATTGACGTGCAAAACCGCTTTCTCTTGCGCAGAAAGCGGTTTTTCGTGTACAATGGGTTCAGCGAACTTTATTTTCGAACAGTCCCTAACATAGAAAACAGGAGGGGGGCAGGGATATGCTGCCGGTAGAGCGCCGCATCCTGATCAAGGTTGCCAATATGTACTATATGGATCATATGAAGCAGAGCGATATCGCAGAACGCATGGGAGTGGATCGGACCACCATCGGGAAATATCTGAAAAAAGCGTTGGGCAACGGCATCGTGAAGATCACGGTGGAGCATGATTCCTTTGACGAACTGGAGTCTGCATTGGAGAAGCGGTTCGGATTGAAGGAGGCCTATGTGGTCACAAGAAGCTATGATCTGTTGACCGTCAAACGCAACATGGCGCGGGCGGGCCTGAACCTCCTGAAGCGCATCGTGGATAACGGGCAGGTCATCGGAACGGCATGGGGAACCACCATCAGTGAACTGGCGAAATATGCCGAGCAGGAAAAATTGCCGCAGATTAACGCAGATTTTGTCCCGATGGACGGCGGCCCGGAGAGCATTGACAGCGAGTACCATGTCAACACGCTTTGCTACCAGCTTTCCCGCGCGTTCGGGGGCAGGAGCCACTATATCTATGCGCCTGCTATCGCAAAGACCGCCGAGATCCGGCAGGCCATCGTCCAGGATGTGAATTACGAGAAGATTTCCGGCTTTTGGGAACGGCTGGATATTGGGATCGTCGGTGTCGGCGCTCCGGTCAAGTCGTCCAATCTGATCTGGGCGGGCAGTTTCGGCAAGGAGGCCATCGAATCCTTGGCACATACAGGCGCCGTGGGGGAAATCTGCTCCGTGTTCTATGACATCAATGGCCGCGCGGTGGAAACGCCCTTCAGCGACCGCATCATCGCCATCGAGCTGGAAAAGCTGCGCGCGCTGCCCTACAGCATCGGCATGGCGGCATCGCGGGAAAAGGTTCCTGCCATCATGGGAGCCTTGCGGGGAAAACTTATCAACGTGTTGATCACGGATG